>CANHAR010000132.1 GCA_947458495.1 Gammaproteobacteria bacterium
ATAAGCGTGGCATCCGGTGCCTGGAAAATCTGGAACGGATAGGGCATGTACGTTGCCCGCGGAACACCGGGTAGCTTGCACTGGGTGGTCGGGTCAAGTTTGAGCCAGTCACGCTTGTTTTCTTCCTGCTTGGCGCGCATGCCTTCTTTATAGGGCAGCGTGCCGCCTTCCACAACGCCCAATCCGGGAGGGAATGCAAGGTGAGCACCTGACTGCAGGGCAGCCAGGGGGCCATGACGTGCTTCATGCGGCTCCAGATCCCAATTGGCGGTATTCATAGTCTGCCAGATGCCACTGAAATTGGGTTTGCCATCCGGTGTACGCGGAATGTCACTGGAAGACGTATTCTGGGCCTGAACAGGTGCATCCTGAACCATCCAGAATGTGCTGACTGCTGCTGCAGTGACTGCGACTGCAAAAAATGTCTTTAATTGTGTTTTCATAAACTACGGATCCCTGAATAGGTTAATCGCTTACTGCGGCAACATCGCGCGGTTGTTTTCGTAATCCCAGGTGCCGTCTTCAACACGCTGGCCCTGAAGAATATTGATCATGCCATAGTTACCTTCGTGACAGGCATACTCAAAAATCTCGTCTTCAGTCTGGAACATGGCCACCACAGCGGTGAGCTTGTCCGTGTATGACTTCGGATCAATGACTGTGAACTCATAGTCCACAATGTTATCTGCACGGCGGGTAAACTTCTCAATCAAGGTTTTATCAGAACTGACCCCAACACCACGGAAAGTCTGGGTTTTGGAGTTGAAGTTTCTGGTCTCAACCACCAGCGTGTCACCTTCCCAGCGGCCAATGGAATCACCCGTCCACTGTGTGATGTTTTCCGGGATATGGCTTTCGGCATCCAAACGCACAATACGCGCTTCGTGCACCATTTCGTTAAAGATCACAAAATGATCCTCGGTCTGAAACAGCTGCACGTTGTTGTTATACATGCTTGGCATAAACGGGGGAACTGAGTTGAAACCCAGCAGACAACGCTCAGAGATGCCACGATCTTCCGGGCCATCTTTTGCAATACCACCAACCGCTACACGCACTGGACGTGTACCGTTGTAATCCGGACCCAGACCGCCAAATGCGATCGGCGCGCCTTCAACTCGCCCAGGCATACGGCCGTTTTCCGGGTAAATCAACATGGATGTGCGCAGGTTCAGGTCAACAGGGTTGCCCTCTACCCAGAACTGGTTATATCCACCAACCCCACCCTGGGATGAATTCCCATCGCTGGCTTCCGCTTCTTGAGCCGCAGCCAGATCGCGCGCCATCACTTCTTCAGGCGTATAGTACTGGCGATCACCATATTCACGTGGGCGTTCCAGCGGCGTATTAGAACTGAAATTGAACACACCACGCAGATCCGGTGTACCCCATTCAGTGCGGGGTGCCTTGTAGTTAGGATCAGTTTGAGCCAAGGTGGTGTTCACTGCACTGAGCGCAAATGAGCCCACAACGGCTGCAGCAATCGCTGCTGATAAAAAGGTCTGTTTTTTCACGTTAGTCTCCTCGGAGAACTTCAATAGTCACTGGATGTCGGTATTACCTGAGGCGTTTGTCACACTATCACTGGCGGAAATACTCCTCCTCACCCTCATAAATCCGGGCTTAGGAGGTTAAAGCAGGGTTTGTTATTATTCAAGTCTGTGCTTCTGTTATCCCGATATTAAGAGAGTTTTGGGCGTTAGTTCGCCGCGGAGACTGAATGGTTCGTTATTCGATGTTGGATCTTGCCCCGATTGTTCAGGGCAGCAGTGCACGGCAGGCCTTGCTAAATGCTCGAAGCCTGGCGCAGGAAGCCGAGCGCCTGGGTTACCAGCGCTTCTGGCTGGCTGAACATCACAATATGACCGGGATTGCCAGCGCGGCAACAGCGGTTGTGATCGGGTATGTAGCAGAAGGAACAACCACGATCAGGGTAGGATCAGGCGGCATCATGCTGCCTAATCATGCTCCTCTGATGGTCGCTGAACAATTTGGTACGCTGGCATCGCTGTATCCGGGACGCATTGATCTGGGCCTGGGAAGAGCGCCGGGAACCGACTCTCAGACCATGATGGCGCTTCGTCGTTATCAAGACAGCGTTGAGCAGTTCCCGCGTGATGTGCAGGAGCTGCAGTTTTACTTTCGTGCTGCACAGCCCGGTCAGGCTGTTCGCGCGGTACCCGGCGAAGGCTTGGAGGTGCCATTGTGGTTGCTGGGTTCAAGTCTGTTCAGCGCGCAATTGGCGGCAGCGATGGGACTGCCGTTTGCGTTTGCTGCACACTTCGCGCCCGACCACCTGGCACAGGCACTTGACGTGTATCGCAGCCGTTTCCGCCCGTCTGAACAATTATCTGCACCTTACTGCATGGCAGCCATTCCGCTGTATGCCGCTGACTGCGAAAGTGAAGCAAGAATGCTGATGAGCTCCGTGCAGCAACAGTTTATTGCCCTGCGTCGCGGAACTCCCGGGCCGCTGAAACCACCATTAACAGACATACACCAGCACTACTCAGCAGGCGAACTGGGTGCCGCCGCATACGCCTTGCGAGAGGCGGTCATCGGCAATCCGCAACAGGTTCAGGAAGGTATTCGTGCCTTTATCCAACGCACCGGGGTCAATGAAATCATGTTCAGCTCGCATATATTCGAGCATCAGAAACGACTGCGCAGCATCCAGATTGCTGCGCAGGCATGTTGCGACCTGAGCAAAGCGGCTTGACAACCAGCCGCTTTACTCAGTCAATCACCCGCAGTTAATCAATCCGGCGCCAGACCGACACTTGGCTGACAACGTATTCATACTTGCGCCGGTGTTCGCGGATCATAAACGGCAGATCCTGCTGATGAACCAGTTCGAATCCCGGTAACAATCCCGCCAACTGTGCCAGTGTCGCATCACTGTCAGCGCCATCCAGAAAGTGGTCGCGTGGTGTGTACTGTTCCATCCAACTGTTTGGAGACGCCAGCACCAGCACTCCATTGGATTTAAGCACTGATGCAGTTCCGGTGAATTGTCTTAGACACGCTGCCGGATCCGGCAAACGACACATCAGATTGCTCAACAAAACCGCATCAAACTGAGCTGGCGCTGCAAGCCCTGCCGCATCCAGATCGGCCGCATCACCCACCATAAACGTGACACGACTGCGGCTGATATCAGACGCCACTCTGGCAATAAGCGAAGTGCTATGACGCCCTGTTTCCAGGCGCTCATAAGCCATACTACCCTGGCTCTGCATTAAGGCTGCCGCACGGATAAACGCTTCGCTGTAATCCACACCGGTCACTTTATTAAAATGACGCGCCAGCTCAAAGCTCGCCCGACCGGTGGCACACCCAAGGTCAAGAACGCTATCAAAGGAAGCTGCGAACTGTTTTACCAGCGCGGCCATGGTATCCATAAATGGCAGCGTCTGCGGGTGGCCAACCTGCCCACTGATGCTGTCATCGCGCTGCTCATCGGCTGACCCGTAGTGAAACAGCATGTACTGATTCAGCAGGGCATCAGATTCGTAACGTCTTTTACCCTCGGAAACAGGGTTTTCGTCGCCCTGAACAAGGCGGAAACCAGCGTTCTGGAAAAAATGCGGGCGGAAGTGAAAGCGCGCAAACACACTGGCTTCGTCGCCGGTGCTGATAAACGAACCACCCAGAATCATCTGGTGCTGCCCGTCAAAACAAGGTGTACTGAAATCAACATAGTAGGGGTGAATCGCAAACCCCGGAAGTGGATGGAAGGTATCCTCACACCATTGCCACACATTTCCAAACACGTCACTGAACCCTTGTGAGTTCAGTGCAAACCGGGTCACCGGGCCCTCACTGCCAAGCTGCAAGTTGTGATTACTGCGAATAATATGCTGATCAGTGTGGTTCATTAGCGGATCCACTGTCAGCGCAGAGTCGTCACCGGCACGCCAGTCAACCAATACCTTCTGCGACGGATCGCGCATCGCCAGATGCTCCTTTTCCTGCAGCAGGCGATACGGTGTCTTGACCCCATCACGAGCCGATCTCCAAGCACAGTAGGCTTTGGCTTCATAAAAATTGGCAATGACTGGCCAATCCCACTGCATGGGCTGTACGCTGAAGGTCGTGCGCAATTTGTACTGATGTAAACCCACCGGACCATCCTGTACCCAGAATGTCGGCCAGCGGGTATTGCGAAAGCGCCGCCACTCCCAGCCTTGCACGGTCCAGTACTTCTGTTCGAGATACGCGCCAGAGCTTACAAATTCATAAAATTCACCATTACTGATCAATTGCCTGGAGGCTCTAAAAGTAGCGACCTGGCGGCAGTCACGACCGTACTCATTATCCCAGCCAAAGGTTGGCCAGCTGGCAGGTTTACCAACGGTGATTGACGTGCCCTGCACCTCAATCATCGGGTTCTCTGCCGGAAAATCGATGCCTGGCTGCGGTCGCGCAAATCTGTCGGACGACTGCGACTGTGTCAGCGGTAACGCTGGCCACTGCTGCGGCTGCTGCACATACTTGAGCGGCAATTCGCGCATCAAAACACTGGAGGTTTCAAGGTGGATACGTTCATGCTCAAAGCACATAACTAAAGCCCAGCCAGGCGAATCCATGGCAATCGGCTTGTCGAATTCCGGATGCGTGAGGATCACCTCCCGCACCAGCGCATAGACCTGATCCCGATACGCTTTGACCTCAGCTACCGCTGGCCAAATATCCTGCTCGCCTTCGTGCAGGTCATCCCAGCTCATTTCATCCACACCTGTTTCAAAGAGGATTTCGAAATGAGGATTCAGTGGCTGCTTGATCAATCCGGCTATCAGCAGCTTGTTGACATAAAAAGTGACAGGATGTGCGTAATAAAAAATAAACGGATGACGGGTCTTATGATACGGACGCACATAATAAGCCTCTTCGCTGAGAAGGGCAGAAAACAGTGTTTCCGTCAAACGCCAGGTATTCTCAAAATACGCCAGCAGCGCCGCACGACCCGCACGAATATCCAGCAACGGCATGCCAGCCATCCGCCTGCCTGGCCAATGGGGCTCCTGTTGTGGATTGCCTGACATCGGGTGTTGGTCAATGACTGTATTCGAGTCATCTTTGGCAGCCGAAGACAGCTGCGCGCTGGGCTTTTGATTCATGCGTAATTCCTGAGCAGTCGTGTAAAATCCGGGATCATGTTGTCGGATCCCTGCCTTGGGGTTTCAGCCCTGGCTTTCGATAGAGTAGCTAAAGAGGATGTTTATTTGCGCAGCAAACTACCCCATGTTGGCACCACCATTTTTACGGTCATGTCGAAGATGGCACAGCAATATAATGCCATCAACCTGTCACAGGGATTCCCGGACTTTGATTGTCCGCAAGATTTGCAAGAACGTGTTTCTTTTTATTTGAATAATCGCCGCAATCAGTATGCACCGATGACAGGCGTTGCTGAGCTGCGGCAACAAATAGCCCTCAAACTGATTGATCAATACGGTTGTCGTCTGGATGCAGATCATGAAATCACGGTGACCTCCGGCGCAACTGAGGCACTGTTTGATGCCATTCAGGCAACGGTGAGCCGTGATGACGAAGTCATCATGTTTGACCCGGCCTATGACAGTTATGATCCCGCGGTGCGCCTTGCGGGCGGGAAACCCGTCCATCTGCGGCTACAACAACCCGGATATCAGATTGACTGGCAGCAGGTTGCCGAGCATATCAACGACCGCACCCGCATGATCATCATCAACTCGCCGCACAATCCAAGCGGATCCGTTCTGAGTGCTGCTGATCTTGATGCCTTGGCCAGTCTGATCCGCAATCGTGACATTTATGTGTTATCGGACGAAGTTTACGAGCACATGGTCTTTGACGGCGGGCAGCATGAAAGTGTGCTCCGGCATGCGGAATTGCGTGAAAAAAGTTTTGCAGTTTTTTCGTTTGGAAAAACTTACCATGCTACCGGCTGGAAGATGGCGTTCTGCGCCGCGCCAGCAGCCATGACCGCAGAGTTTCGCAAGGTTCATCAGTTTGTGACGTTTACATCCACCAGCTTTCTGCAATATGCCATCGCTGACTTCATGCGTGATTGCCCGCAACATCATCAGCAGCTAGCCGCTTTTTATCAGCAAAAACGCGACTATTTTTGTGAACTGATCCGTGACTCCCGATTTGTTTTCACACCATCGGCAGGCACCTATTTCCAATGTGTTGATTACAGTCATATCAGCGATCTTGATGATGTGGCCTTTGTTAACTGGATGACTCAGGAAAAAGGTGTTGCGGCCATCCCGCTGTCGGCGTTTTATGAAAGTCCGCCAGAATCCCGGGTAATCCGGTTTTGTTTCTGCAAAGACAACAGCACGCTCGAACAGGCTGCAGAGATTTTGCGACGGCTGTGACCATGAACCCCGAATCCAGCTTGACTGAAAAGGCCGCCTTAAACCCTGACCAACTGCTGGTGCTGATCCGGCAATGGGCGCAAGAATTGGGTTTCCAGCAGGTGGGTGTTGCTGATATCGACCTGAGCGCTCACCAACCACACCTCGATGCATGGCTGGCTAACCACTTTCATGGCGACATGCAGTATATGCAACGTCATCGTGACCTGAGATTGAACCCGGCACAGTTGCACCCTGGAACTCTGCGCGTACTCAGTGTGCGAATGGATTACAGTCTCAGCCTTGAACAGTCACTTGCGCCGCTGCAGCAAAAACACACAGCCTATGTTTCTCGTTATGCACGAGGCCGTGATTATCACAAACTGATCCGCAGGCGATTACAACGACTGGCTGAACGTATATCCGCACAGGTTGGGGATTTTGGTTATCGCGCTTTTGTTGATAGCGCACCGGTACTGGAGCGCGCACTTGCGGAGAAGGCCGGTCTTGGCTGGATCGGAAAAAACACCATGCTGATTAATAAACAAGCAGGTTCGTGGTTTTTCCTGGGTGAGTTGTTTACCGATTTGCCGCTGCCGGTAGATCCTCCGGCCAGTGCTCACTGCGGCAGTTGCAAAGCCTGTCTGGATATCTGCCCGACACAAGCGTTTGTTGGCCCCAATCAACTGGATGCACGGCGCTGCATCTCGTATCTCACCATTGAGCTAAAAGGCACGATTCCTGAAGAGCTTCGTGCCCCTATGGGCAATCGTGTGTTTGGCTGTGATGACTGCCAGTTGATTTGCCCGTGGAACAAATTCACCCACCTGAGCGAGGAACCTGATTTTTCGCCGCGACACGCATTGGATAGCAGTGAATTAAGTGTCTTGTTCCTGTGGTCGGCGGAAATGTTTGAGCAACGCACTGAGGGTTCAGCAATTCGGCGTATTGGTTATGAGGCCTGGTTAAGAAATCTCGCCGTGGGTCTTGGCAATGCACCTACAACCATCCCGGTTCTGGAAGCCTTGCGCCAGCGCGAACATCATGAATCCGCGCTGGTCCGTGAACATGTGCAATGGGCATTGCGGCAGCACGGTGTTACGACATCCTGAAAAAGTGCTCGCGGTAATACTTCAGTTCATTGATGGATTCATGGATATCATCAAGCGCCTGATGGGTTCCGGTTTTCACAAAACCAGCCGGCAATTCCGGGCGCCATCGCCGGGCGAGCTCTTTGACTGTGCTGACATCCAGATTACGGTAGTGAAAAAAGGCTTCCAGTTGTGGCATGTAACGCACCATAAAACGGCGGTCCTGATGAATACTATTGCCGCACAAAGGAGAGCTGCGCGGATCAGCGTATTGCTGCAGGAATTCCAGTGTCAATTGTTCTGCCGCTGCATCGTCTGTTGTGCTGGCACGAACTCGTGCGACCAGACCCGATCCGCCATGTGTCCGCTGATTCCACTCATCCATGGCCGCTAATGCTTCCTCACTTTGATACACAGCCAATACTGGCCCCTCTGCAATGATATTCAGATCAGCGTCTGTCACCAGCGTTGCAATCTCGATGATGCGATCAGCATCCGGCTCGAGTCCGGTCATTTCCATATCTAACCAGATCAGCGTTTTGCTTTTGTCTATCACGGCACTGG
>CANHAR010000133.1 GCA_947458495.1 Gammaproteobacteria bacterium
AGGTCTGTGCGGGGCAAGCCAGTTAAAGAAGTTTTTTGACGTGGAACAACTGCTCGGCTTTTCCGTTTTCAACGCGCAGGAAAAGTGGTAAAGTCCTGAGACCTCGCGATGTGACCCCGAGTTCATCAGTCAGATATGCTCGTTGTATTCAAGCGTCATAATTTGAGTATCAAACAGCCGGTCGTTATTGCCAGGGTTTTACTGACACCGGTCAATACATTTATACATCTGTTAATTAATTTAATTCTGGGAGAATCTCTGTGAATGCTGATTTCACTGCTGAAGATTTGAAGTTTCAGAAAGAAGTTCAGGACTTCTTGAAGGCGGAGTTTCCGCAGGATATCAAACACAAAGTCGACAACGGCATTCGCCTGGAAAAGGACGACTTTGTGCGCTGGCAGAAAATTCTTTACAAACGTGGTTGGGTTGCTCCGAACTGGCCAGAGGAATACGGCGGTACCGGTTGGACTCCAACCCAAAAGTACATTTTTGCGATGGAAATGGGATTGTATGGCGCCATGGCGCCGGTGGCGTTTGGTGTCAACATGGTAGCGCCGGTCATTTATACCTTTGGCAATGAAGAACAAAAAAAGCGCTTCCTGCCCGATATTCTTGAAAGCAATGTCTGGTGGTGTCAGGGCTACTCCGAGCCCAATGCTGGTTCCGATCTTGCGTCTTTAAAAACCACAGCCACACGCGATGGTGATCATTACGTTGTGAATGGTACAAAAACCTGGACCACATTGGGTCAGCACGCGGACTGGATTTTCTGTCTGGTGCGTACTGACATTACCGCGAAGAAGCAGGAAGGCATCAGCTTTCTGCTGATCGACATGAAAACCCCCGGTATCAAAGTTTCTCCTATTTACTTGCTGGACGACGAGCCAGAAGTCAACGAAGTGCATTTTGATAACGTGCGTGTTCCGGTTGAGAACCTCATTGGTGAGGAGAATCAGGGCTGGACTTATGCCAAGGTGCTGCTGACACACGAGCGCACCAACATTGCTCAAGTGCCAAACTCCAAGCTGAAACTGCGTAAGCTGCGCGATCTGGCGGAAAAAACCCCGGACGGGTTTGGCGGCAATTTGTTGAATGATCCAGTGTTCTCCCGCAAATTGGCTGAGGTTGAGATTCAGGTGCTGGCACTGGAGTTCGCTGAGCTGCGCACATTGGCGGCTGTCAGTGTTGGCAAGGCGCCTGGCCCGGAATCATCCATCCTGAAAATTGTAGGTACTGAAGCCACTCAATTTATTGATGAGTTGTATATGGAAGTTGCTGGTTATCACAGTCTGCCGCACGTGCCTGCCCAGTTTGCAGAAGGATTCAGTGGTGAACGAATCGGCACTGGCTCGCTGGTCAACAGCTCAAATGTGTATTTCAACAATCGTAAAAAGTCCATCTATGGTGGCTCTAACGAGATACAGAAAAACATTATCAGCAAAGCTGTGCTGGGCCTGTAATAGCGCACTGGCCATCGACCGGGTCAGTTGATCTGACCTGGTAACTCAAACGGATAGGGATACAGAAGAGGAAACATCGTGGATTTTTCTTACAGTGATGAGCAGCAGATGCTGCAGGACAGTGTGCAGAAGTTTGTTTACAGCCAATACGACTTCGATACACGTCGCAAGATTATCAACAGTGACGCAGGATACAGCGCTGAGTATTGGTCCCTGTTCGCGGAATTGGGCTGGTTGACAGTGCCCTTCAGCGAAGAGGATGGGGGTTTCGGCGGCTCTGCAGTGGATCTGATGGTGGTGATGGAAGAATTTGGTAAAGGCATGGTCATAGAGCCGTTTCTTGCGACCGCAGTCATCAGTGGGGGCTTGATCGGTAAATTGGGCAGTGCCGCGCAGAAAGAAGCGCTGTTATCGGCCGTGATGGAAGGATCACTGCAGCTCGCCACGGCGTACGCTGAAACTGATAGCCGCTACAACCTTGCCAGTGTTGGCACCACCGCGCGCAAACAGGGTGATTCTTACCTGATCAATGGCAGCAAGGTTCTGGTGTTAAATGCCCCCTCTGCTGACAAACTGCTGGTGATTGCCAGAACCTCAGGCGATAAATTTGATCGTGATGGTATATCCGCATTTATTGTCGACGCCAGCGCTACGGGTGTTTCAAAAAACAGCTATACCGCTGTAGATGGTCACCGTGCTGCAGAAGTGCACTTTAACAATGTGCTGGTTTCTGCCGGCGACATGCTCGGAGCAGAAGGTGGTGCCTTGGCAGCACTGGAAGCAATTATTGATCGTGCGGCGCTGGCGGTTGGTGCTGAAGCCATCGGTGCGATGGATTGTCTGTTAAAGAAAACGGTTGAGTACGCCAAAACCAGAAAACAGTTTGGTGTGGCAATCGGTACCTTTCAGGCCTTGCAGCACCGCATGTCAGAAATGTTTATTGAGTGCCAGCTGGCGCGTTCTGTGGTCATCATGGCCGCCATGATGTTGGATACAGACGGATCATCGGCGGAGAAAGCCAAAGCCGTTGCTGCAGCTAAAGCGCGCGTTGGTCGTGCTATGCGTAAAGTCGGTCAGGAAGCGGTGCAACTGCATGGTGGTATCGCAGTGACGGATGAGCTGGATGTTGGACACTACTTCAAGCGGGTTACCACGATAGAAAATCTGTTTGGCAACACTGACTATCAACTGGCTCGCTTTGCATCACTGTAATTAAGGGTATTTGACAGTCAAAACAAGTGGGGCTGATTGCTGAGGCAATTACGCCCCCTTTTTTTTAATGGTTGGCTGCACAGCAATTCTGCATGGCTGCTCGGGGTCCAAGAGGCTAAAAATGAAAGAGGCACAGGCGTGAGTGAATTGATTTTAGTCCGTCACGGGCAGGCGTCTTTTGGTGCAGATTCTTACGACAAGCTTAGCCCTGTGGGTGAGCGTCAGGCAAGTCTGCTGGCGCAGCACTGGCAGCAGATGGGCGAACAGTTTGAAGCGGTATACAGCGGCACACTGCAGCGACAGCAACAGACCGCTGCCGCGCTAGTGAGGCTGGTCAGCCAGCCAGGCATCGTCACCCATCCGGGCCTCAACGAATACAATGGTGAGCCTTTATTGCAAATATACCTTCGTGATCATGCACACCGTGAAGGGTTTGCGGCCGATCTGCAATTACCGCTGCGGGATCGTAAAACCTTTCAGCTGGTGCTGGAGGCGGCCACTCAGCACTGGATCAATGGCACTTTGCTGGCGTCCGCTGACGATACAGATTTTGAGTCCTGGAAGAGCTTTCAGGCCCGAGTGCATGGCACGCTGGGCGAATTGATGCGCACGCACAGCGGCGGCGCACGTGTTCTGGTGTCGACCTCCGGTGGCGTCATTGCGCTGGCGTTGCAGCGTGCCTTGAACTTGCCGGATAATCAGGCCATTGCCACCAACTGGATGGTCAACAACAGCTCGGTCACGCGTCTTGTGTATGGGCGCGGAAAAGTGTCTCTGGGTTGCTTTAATGCGCTGCCTCATCTGGAAACGCCTCACCTGAAGGACTTGATCACGTTTCGTTGAGCAGGCGCATGTTGACAGGTCAGCTTCAAATAAAAACAAGGAAATCAACATGTCACGATTGGATCAACTGGTAGATCAGGCTTACGCGGTTAGGGAAGGCGAAGAGTTGGATCTGATCGTACTGCGCGAGCATTTGCGACCCGTGTTGGGCACACTGGTTGACGCCTTACAGGTCAAGCAGTTTCCCGGCGGATATTCCAATCTGACCTATCTGCTGAGCAGTGGCCATCACAAGTGGGTGTTACGCCGCCCGCCCTTTGGCAGCAAGGTCAAGTCCGCACATGATATGGGGCGCGAATTCAAAATTCTGACTGCGCTGGAGAAGGTGTTTCCATACGCGCCCAATCCCATACATTTCTGTGATGACCCCGCAGTGCTGGGGTGTGATTTTTATCTGATGTCCTATATCGAAGGACTGGTGATTCGCCGCGAGTATCCGGTGGGCTTCAATCTGTCACCGCAGCAGGTGCGCCAACAGTTTTTTGCGCTGTTTGATGTATTGGGCGAGTTGCATTCAGTCAATCTGCAGCAAGCCGGGTTGACTGAATTTGGTAAACCCGAGGGGTATGTGACCCGTCAGGTTGACGGCTGGAGCAAACGTTATGTGGCGGCACTGACCAGCGATGCGCCGGACTTCGGGCCGGTCATGGACTGGTTACGGGATAAGATGCCGGCGGAGAGTGGTGTGGTGGGAATCATCCACAACGACTACAAACTGGATAATGTGATCTGGTCTGTTGATGATCCCATGAAGGTTATTGGCGTGCTTGATTGGGAGATGGCGACTGTTGGCGATCCGCTGATGGATCTTGGCTGCACACTCGGCTATTGGGCTGAGGCAGAGGATCCTGCGTTTTTCCGCCAGTTCCGCGCGATGCCCAGCGATGTGCCCGGAGCGCCCACCCGCGCTGAAATTGTGACCCGCTTCAGTCAACGTACCGGCATTGCCGTGGATAACATCGATTTTTACTTCTGTTTTGGGCTGTTTCGCCTTGCCGGAATCGGCCAGCAGATCTATTACCGCTACGCGCAGGGATTGACCAAGGACCAGCGTTTTGCCCGCCTGATCGACAAGGTTCACAGTCTGCGCCAGATGTGTGAGCTGGTGATTTCCAGGTCAGCCCTTTAACGAGTCAACGGGCGTTTTACCAAGTTGGCAATCACTGTCCATGATTGCCCGGATGGTGCGGGTTGCTCAGGGCACCAGCAGCAACACCAGCGTGAGTGGCAGCAGACTGGCTAGCGTGGAGATCACCGATGCGGCTGCGACGGCTGCTTGTCCGGCGTTATAACGGATTGAAAACACATACGCGCTGATCCCCACCGGCATAGAGGCGCCCAAAATCGCCGTTTTTGCCCACAGCGGATCAATATCAAACACCACCAGCATCGACAGGGCCATCAGCAGCGGTAGCATGATCAGCTTGAACCCGGTGATGATGAGCGCCGGTTTCATTTGCTGGCCGACTTTGTACTGATGCAAGGTAGTGCCAAGCACAAACAACGCACAGGGGATTGCCGCCTCTGACATCAGTGTCAGGCTGCTGTCCAATGGTTCGTACAGCGGGATGTCGAGCAGGTTAAAGGTCAGTCCGGCAATCAGGCTCGCTGTCAGCGGACTGCCCAGCAATTGTTTGAGCAGTCGTAACAGACTTTGCAGAATCGCGCGGATATCAAAGTGTTCCCGTTCTGCCACCAGTGTGCCGATAGTGAACAACACCAGATTTTGCGTGGCGATGATAAGGAACAGCGGCAGCAATGCGTCACTGCCGAGTGTCTGCAGAACCAGTGGAATGCCCACTACCGTGGTGTTGGAGTATGTGGTCGCCATTGCAAGCACTGACTGCAGACTTGCATCCGCCTTCAGCCAAAAACGCGCGACCAGTGCTGCTATCACATAAACCAGCAGCACCACCGAGTAAAATGCCAGTAAAAAGTTCACACCAAAGTTTTGCGGTATGTCGGCATGAACCATATTCACAAACAACAGGCATGGAATGATCAGGTTGAACGTGAATCTGGACAGGGCCAAGGTTTCCGGCATCTGCAGATAACCGCTGCGCGCCGCAACGTATCCAGCCAAGGCCAGCGCGAGCACCGGAAATATGCCTTCCAACAAGCCCACTTAGCGGCCACCTGAATACGCGGTTTTCCATCGGCCTTTACGGAAAATATAAAAATACATCGCGGCCTTGATCACGTAATCGGCAATCAGCGCGCCATACACCCAGTAGATACCCAGTTCGAGATAGTAGAACACGGCTGTCAGCATCACGCGTCCGAACAGAAAACCGGCCAGGGTAATGCGGGCGGGTGATTTTGTGTCTCCTGCGCCCCTGAGCGCACCGCCCAGCGTGAACTCGATAGACATCATGGGTTGCACAATCGCTACCATGATGGTTAATGCCACCAGATAGTCCAGCACCAAGGCGTCGCTGATAAAGAAGCTGCCGATCAGGCGGGCATTGACGCCAATCAGCAGGCCCAACACCGCCATGGTGCAGAAGGCTATCTTCAGATTGCGCCACGCGGCACGCTCTGCTTCATCAGGCTGTCCGGCGCCAAGGTTCTGGCCGGCCATGGTCGCGGTTGCGATGGCAAAACCCATACCAATGACAATAGAAATCGACAGGATGTTGACGCCAATGCCATAGGCCGTAAACGCTTCCGTGCCATACAAGGACACTACCCACATAAAACCGATGATCGACACGTTAAAGATCGATTGTTCGATACCCGCTGGCACCGCAATACGGATCAGGCGCCGCGCGCGGTCTCGCTGCATAAAAATCTGCTTTTCGGGTTTTAGCATCAGTCGCCGCGCGCGCCACATCATAAAAAATATAACGCTGACAACCAGATACGAAATACCGGCAGCATAGGCAGCACCCTGTATTCCCAAAGCAGGTAGCGGGCCGAACCCATACACAAGCAGGTAAGCCAGTAAGATGTTGATGACATTGCCAATGGCCGCAATCCATACCGGCGTCAGTGCGTCACCGGCGGCTCTCAGCGCGGCGCTCATCACCGCCAGAAACGAGAAAAACACATTAAAGTAAATCAGCAGCTTCAGATAGAACGCAGCCTCGACGAGCAGGTCTCCGCGCAGTCCAAAAATGGCAACCATAGGGGTCGCCAGCCACTGAATCAGCACACATAACACTAAGGAAGCGCCGAGCGTGAACACGGCTGACATTTTCACCACCCGGTCAGCTTCGGCAACATTTCGGCTACCCCAGGCAAAGGCCACCATCGCGGTAGTGCCCGCGGTGATCGAAAAAATAATCAGCTGTATCGCCATGTAAATGCGGTCGGCAGCAATCACCGCGGCAACAGCCTCCGCGCCTAATTCGGCAACAATTTTGATGGCGGCCAGATGCACCATAGACAACAGCAGATTGCCGACAATAGTGGGGCCAGCAAGTTTAAACAGACTGAGTTTTAAGGGTGCCGCCGGTGCGGCAGATGTGGCATTGTCCGGCGAGTCCGGACTGGGTTGTTGCGTGGACATAAGGGGCCGGCTGAGGAGTTTTTTCAGGGCGCTGAGGATACGCCCATGCCTGTGGTTTGGCAATCAGACGCACTGATTTCGCCATCACCTATGTGGTAGGCTTGCACCTCTGATGTCGGCGTAAAGGGCGGTTCTCAGTTGAAAAAAAATACAATAAAACAGCAAGCAGCAGCGTTGCACGGGTTTGAATCGTCAGCGCTTGCGCGTCGTGTGGTGCTGGCAGTGGCATTCACCAATGGTTTTGTGATCATGGCCATTCAGTTGTTAGGGGGCCGCATCATGGCACCTTATTTCGGCAGCAGTGTTTATGTCTGGGGCAGCATCATCACGGTGTTTATGTTGTCCTTGTCACTGGGATATCTGGCCGGTGGCCGTTTATCAACCCGTCAGCCTGATGTGCGCATGTTTGCGTCATTTTTTCTGGCCTCAGCCATACTCTGCCTGCCGATCATCTTTTTTGCTGAACCGGTGATGTCGCAGATTTTTGTTGTTGTGGAAGATCCCCGTTACGGTTCATTACTGACGGCCGGGCTGCTGTATTTTTTGCCAATCTGTGTGATGGGCATGGTCTCCCCCTATTCAGTGCGATTGTTGGTGCGTTCACAAGAGGGCAGCGGCGGTGTGGCAGGGATGTTGTACTTCGTGTCAACCATGGGCAGCGCACTCGGTACGTTGGGCACCTCATTTTATTTTGTGCTCTGGTTTGATCTCGATCAGGTCATGTGGGGCTGTGTGCTGGCGCTGTTGAGTTGTGGTGCTGCGATGACGTGGGTCAATCAACATGTGAATACTGCCAACAGGCAGTCGGGTGCAAAATGAGACTTGTAGCGATGCGAAGTGTATCTGCATGCCTGATAGTGCTGGTTGTGCTCTGGTTCGGACTGGATAACCGGGCGGTCGCGCAGCGCACCATCATTCACGAAGAACGGTCTCAGTACCGGGACGTGGTTGTGA
>CANHAR010000134.1 GCA_947458495.1 Gammaproteobacteria bacterium
ACTCTGCTAGAATTACGCTCTTATTAACACTGCTAAAGATCGTCTTTGCTCTGCTTGTTGAGCTGGCACGACAACCGGATCATTACATGAAACAACACCCTTCTTTTCAGCTGCTGCGGCAATTGCTTCGTGAGCGTATTCTGATTCTCGACGGCGCCATGGGCACCATGATTCAGCGTGAAAAATTGCAAGAGCCAGACTTCAGGGGTGATCGGTTTCTGTCCCATCCGTCTGATCTGGGGGGCAACAACGATTTACTGACATTGACCCGTCCGGACGTTGTTTCCAGAATTCATCTGGCGTACCTTCATGCTGGCGCTGATATTATTGAAACCAACACATTCAACTCAACATCAGTCTCTCAGTCCGATTACGGATTACAAGCTCTGGTGCATGAACTCAATTACGAAGGCGCACGACTGGCCAAAGCCTGTTGCGATGAAGTGACAGCACTGCAACCAGACAAACCAAGATTTGTCGCAGGCATCATAGGGCCAACCAGCAGAACTGCATCACTTTCCCCCGATGTCAATGACCCGGGGTTTCGCAATACCAGTTTTGATACGCTCGTAGTTGATTATGAAGTCGCAGCAGCCGCATTGATCGCGGGCGGCGCAGACATTTTGCTGATCGAAACTATTTTTGACACGCTGAACGCCAAAGCAGCCGTTTTTGCTGTTCAGAATGTTTTTGAGAGACTGGGTGTAGAACTGCCTATCATGATTTCAGGCACTATCACCGATGCGAGCGGCAGGACACTGTCAGGGCAGACTGTTGAAGCCTTCTGGAATGCATTGTCTCATGCCAATCCTATCTCGATAGGATTTAACTGCGCACTGGGCGCCGAGCAGTTACGCCCCCATATCGAAGAAATATCAAAACTTGCAAACACTTTTGTATCAGCCCATCCCAATGCAGGCCTACCAAATGCCTTTGGAGAATACGATCAAAGCGCGCGTGAGATGGCAGACATCGTTGAGGAGTTTGCTGCCAGCGGATTTTTGAACATTATCGGCGGTTGTTGCGGGACAACTCCGTTACACATCAAGACTGTTGCTGAGGCTGTAAGCAAGTATCCGGCACGGAAAATTCCTGATGTACCGGTTAAATGTCGCCTGAGCGGACTGGAAGCATTCAGCATTGATACGTCCAGCCTGTTTGTAAACATAGGCGAGCGCACCAACGTCACGGGTTCTCGCAAATTTGCTCGTTTGATCATAGAGAATCAATACAACGACGCACTGGATGTGGCGCTGCAGCAAGTGGAAAGTGGCGCCCAGATTATCGATATCAACATGGACGAAGGTATGCTGGATTCGCGCGCAGCGATGGAGAAATTCCTGCGACTGATTGCTGCAGAACCTGACATCAGTCGTGTCCCGATCATGATTGACTCGTCAAAGTGGGAGGTGATCGAAATCGGCCTGAAAAATATTCAGGGCAAAGGCATCGTGAATTCCATCAGCCTGAAGGAAGGCGAAGCTGAATTTCTTGAAAAAGCCCGTCTGTGCCGCCGTTATGGTGCTGCAGTTGTAGTGATGGCGTTTGATGAGTCCGGGCAAGCAGACACACTGGCAAAGAAACAGTCCATTTGTAAGCGCAGTTACGATCTGCTGGTACAACGTGTCGGTTTCCCCCCAGAAGATATCATTTTTGATCCGAATATTTTTGCGATCGCAACAGGTATAGAAGAACACAACAACTACGCAGTCGACTTTATTGAGAGCTGCAATTACATCCGTAAAAATCTGCCACATGCCTTGATTTCGGGGGGCGTCAGTAATGTGTCGTTCTCCTTTCGCGGCAATGATCCGGTGCGGGAAGCCATCCACTCGGTGTTCCTCTACCATGCAATCCGAGCCGGGTTAAACATGGGGATCGTGAATGCCGGTCAACTTGCGGTGTATGACACAATACCGGCGGAGCTGCGCGAACGTGTCGAGGATATAGTTCTCAACAGACATTCGGATGGCACTGACCGCCTGATGGAAATTGCTGGTCGTTATAGTGGCTCGGGCACGGTTGAAGCACAGGAGGATCTGCAGTGGCGATCTGCGCCTGTGCAGGAACGAATCACCCATGCCTTGGTGAAGGGTAATACCCGTTTCATCGAAGAAGATACCGAGGCTGCCAGACAGCTTTACGAATTTCCGATTCAGGTGATTGAAGGCCCCTTGATGGACGGCATGAACGTAGTCGGGGATCTGTTTGGCAGCGGAAAAATGTTCCTGCCTCAGGTAGTCAAAAGTGCCCGGGTGATGAAACAGGCAGTTGCATATCTGCTTCCATACATCGAAGCCGAAAAGGCACGTTCCGGCAATGCACACAAGGCAAAGGGCAAAGTGCTAATGGCCACTGTAAAGGGCGATGTTCACGACATTGGCAAAAACATAGTAGGCGTAGTCCTTGCTTGCAACAACTATGACATTATTGATCTGGGCGTCATGGTGCCTTGTGAAAAAATTCTGCAAGCAGCACGCGAGCACAAAGTTGACATAATTGGTCTAAGCGGACTGATCACTCCCTCACTCGATGAAATGGTGCATGTCGCCAAAGAAATGCAACGATTAGATTTTGATGTTCCTCTGTTGATCGGAGGCGCAACCACGTCCAAAGCGCATACTGCGGTAAAGATTGAGCAGCACTACAAAAACAACGTGACCGTTTATGTACCTGATGCATCGCGCAGCGTTACGGTTGTGAGCAGCCTGCTAAGCGCAGAAACCAGAGACAGCTTTGTTGGGACTATCCGCAAAGAATATGAAACTGTCCGCGCACGCACCAGTGGGCGCGATCAAGGGAAAAATCTGCTGACGTTTGTAGAGGCTAACCAAAATGCCGGACAGTTCCAATGGCATCAGCATACAATCACCCGGCCCCAAAGCTTAGGGGTGCAAGCGCTTGTGGACTACCCGTTGAAGATGCTTGTTCCCTATATTGACTGGACGCCTTTCTTCATAACCTGGAGTCTGGCCGGCAAGTACCCTCAGATACTGAAAGACGATATTGTCGGGCAGGCCGCCAGAGATTTATTTTCCGATGCACAATCCATGCTGACTGAGATAATCGATAGCAAGCTGCTAAAAGCTCAGGCAGTTTTTGGCTTTTGGCCAGCCAGGCGCAGTGCTATGAATGACGTCACAGTCTATGCTGATGAATCATGTAACTCTGCATTGCATACCTTTCGCTTTCTCAGACAACAGGCTAGCAAGGCTGACGGTATCTCTAATTTGTCTCTCGCTGATTTTGTTGCGAGCGGGGATCAGGCTGGGTGTGACTATATTGGAGCTTTTGCGGTGACCACTGGAGTGGGGGCGCAGCAACTGGCTGATAAATATGAAAAAGAAAACAACGACTACAATGCACTGATGGTCAAAGCATTGGCAGACCGCCTTGCTGAAGCATTCGCAGAGCATTTACACGAAAGGGTCAGGCGTGAATTCTGGGGATACGCACCGGATGAGTCTCTTGATAATGAAGCCCTCATTAAAGAAAAGTATCGAGGCATCAGACCCGCTCCCGGTTATCCAGCGTGCCCGGAACACTCCGACAAAGCGGCTGTCTTTGAACTACTGGGTGTAGATGGAAAGATAGGTATGTCGTTAACGGAGAGTTTTGCCATGTTACCTGCCGCCAGTGTCAGCGGTTTCTATTTTGCACATCCGGAAGCGCGTTATTTTACAGTTGGCAAAATCAACACGGATCAGGTGTCAGACTATGCAGCACGACGCGGCGTGACAATAGATGAAGCAAAACGCTTGTTGATGCCAATTCTGTTGGACTGACGCGAAAAATTTGAGTTTCATTCAAGCAAAACTTCAGGAGTTAGAATGACGAAGCCCAGCGAACAAGAAAAATCACCTGCAAAACAGGAGTCTTTGCCATTCTGGAGGATGTTTCTAAGTGTTTTTCAGGCGAGTTTTGGCGTACAAAACAAAAAGAATAAGCAGCGTGACTTTGAAAAAGGCTCCGTTAAGGGCTTTGTCGCAGCCGCGCTGATTTTCACAGTGCTATTTGTTATGACACTGGTGATTATAGTCAGTCTGGTCTTGCCCTGAGATTTCAGGGATTAACTAGCTACGTAGAAAATAACCAGCCCTACACAAACGACCACAATCGAGAACATAGCCATCGCATCCACTAGGCTGTTCTCTTCAATCTCTTCTGGCGTGTATTCTGATTCAGTATTGTGGTGACTCATAAAAATTTCTCTCTGAAGTTCATCTACGGCGAAGCATTCTAAAGAATTCCCTCTGATAATCAAGAAGCATGCGCCAGGGTTTGTAAGATCCCTGCCCTACTTACGACGATTTGTACTAATGACAGCGTGAAACGTCATAAGAGTTAGGGTTTTTATGCATAGAATTCAAAAGACTGTTTTATTACACTAGAGCGCCGCGTTTTAAGTTAATTTCGCAAACAGAGTTCAAACAGAAAATCATGTACCGATATGACCACTATGATCATCAAATGCTCGCTGACAGGATTGCGCAGTTTCGGGATCAAACCCGACGTTTTCTTGAAGGAAAATTGAGCGATGCGGAGTTCTTGCCGCTCAGACTCCAGAATGGATTATATGTGCAGCGTCTGGCACCTATGCTGAGAGTTGCCATTCCTTACGGCATGTTATCTTCTGCTCAAATGCGCAAACTGGCGTTTATAGCCGATCAGTTTGACAAAGGTTACGGTCACTTGACCACACGTCAGAATATCCAGTTTAACTGGCCGGCATTGGCGGATGTGCCTGACATACTGGCGCACTTGGCAGAGGTGGAAATGCATGCGATTCAAACCAGTGGCAACTGTATTCGTAACACTACAACCGATCAGTTCGCCGGCGTGTCCGTAGATGAGGTAGAAGACGCCCGTGCATACTGCGAGATCATTAGGCAATGGTCGACTTTCCACCCAGAGTTTGCTTTTCTGCCTCGTAAATTCAAGATTGCAGTGTGTGGCACTCGCCAAGACCAAGCCGCAACACAGGTACACGATATAGGCCTGTATCTGCTCAAAAACGAACACAATGAGATTGGTTTTCGCGTGCTGGTCGGTGGCGGACTCGGCAGAACACCGGTCATCGGCAGCGAAATTAAAGCGTTTTTACCGCAAGAACACCTGCTCACCTATCTCGATGCCATTCTCAGGGTCTACAACCGGGAAGGCAGGCGGGATAATAAATACAAAGCACGTATAAAGATTCTCGTCAAAGAGACCGGGGTATCCGATTTTCGGGATAAAGTAGAGTACGAGTGGATGTTGCTCAAAGATGGACCATTGACACTGACCAGTGTCGAAGTGGAGAGATGCCGGGCGTTTTTTCATGACCCTCAGTACAAGTCTTTACCGTCTCATAGCAATGATCTTGAGGCAGCACTCAATACAGATGTGTTGTTCTCGGCATGGTACGAACAAAACATATCTGAACATAAAAAGCCCGGCTACGCGATTGTGACTGTGTGCGTGAAGAAAACAGGCTTTGCCCCCGGCGATTTGGACTCTGATCAGATGCGGTTTATAGCTGACTTGTCAGAACGGTATAGTTTTGGAGAAATGCGCATCACACACACGCAAAACCTCGTTCTGGCAGATGTCGAGAAGAGCAAGCTGTATGATTTATGGAGAGATCTGAAAACAAGGGATCTTGAGGCTGATAATCTTGGCTTGCTCAGTGACATGATTTGCTGTCCCGGAGGCGACTTCTGCTCACTTGCCAATGCCAAATCTATTCCGGTGGCTGAAGCAATTCAACGACGATTCTCTGTCAGCCAACTGCGCGACATCGGTCAGTTGAGCCTGAATATCTCCGGCTGTATGAATGCCTGCGGGCACCACCATGTCGGCAATATCGGCATACTGGGTGTGGACAAAAAGGGCGAAGAGTATTTCCAGATTTCGCTAGGGGGATCCGCTGATCACAACACTTCTTTGGGAAAGATTGTGGGTCCTTCGTTCTCTCAGGACGAAGTACCTGACGTCATCGAAAAAATTGTCACGGTTTATCAGCAGCATAAAGCCTCTGGAGAGAGTTTTTTACATACTTACAACCGGTTGGGCATGGACCCGTTTAAGGAAGCGCTTTATGGAATCAAGGCAGATGAGCATCAGACTGATTAAGCACGGTACTCTGGTGCCTGATACTTGGGTTTTAATAAAGTCCGCAGATGAACTGGAAAATCTTGAAAAACGCAGTAGCGAAGATTTGATAGTGCCATTAGCGTTGTGGCTTACTGAGCAGCAATCAATTGCGTCCAGGCAGGGCCAGACAGCGGTTTGGTTAAACAGCAATGAATTACCTGAAGCAATTGCCGGGTATCTGGATCGACTGCCCTTAGTAGCACTGAATTTTCCGGAGTTTAAAGATGGAAGACCTTATTCCAGCGCCCGGGAACTGAGGCAACGCTGGGGATACCAAGGCGAAATCCGTGCTGTGGGTGACGTGCTCCGAGATCAACTATTCTTCATGAAACGATGTGGCTTCGACGCGTTTTTGTTACGTGAAGACCAGAATCCTGATGCGGCCCTGACAGCCTTCCATGATTTTCAAGATGCCTATCAGCCGGGCGTAATTCAACCATTGCCACTTTTCCGCCGACGCTGAACCACATCGGCAAGTTAATCTATGTGGTGATCTAATACCAACCTGCCGGTACTCTGACCGGCAAGCACGGTCTTTAATGCAGCGTCCAGACCACTCATGCCCACTTTGGTCTCAAGTTTGCCCAAGCCAACAGGTTTCCAGTTTGTCGCCAGTTTGTTCCACAGCTGCCGTTTGTGAGCCAAGGGCAGATTGACTGAATCCACACCCAGCAGATTCACTCCCCTCAGAATAAAGGGAAAAACGCTTGCCTGAAACTGAGGTGAAGCCACAAGACCACAGCAGGCAACACTGCCGCCGTACTTGAGAGATTTGACGATATTGAACAAAATATCGCCACCTACCACATCAACTGCCCCTGCCCAGAGCTCTTTTGACAATGGTTTTGGACCGGGCTGAGTGTAGTCTTCCCTACCAATCACCTGACTAGCACCCAGTCCTCGCAAAAACTCGTACGCGGACTCCGTACCCGTCATTGCAACCACGTCAAAACCCAGCTGCGCCAACAAGGCTACTGCGAAGCTACCAACACCACCGCTGGCGCCGGTAACCAGAACCTGTCCCTGGGAACTGTCCAGACCGTTCAAGAGCAGCTTTTCAATACATAAGGCCGCCGTAAAACCCGCGGTGCCGATAATCATACTTTCATTTAAGGTCAGGCCTGCAGGCTTCTTCACCAACCAACCTGCGGGTACACGAATGAACTCGCCAAAACCACCGGCCGTGTTCATACCCAAGTCGTAACCTATAACAATGACTTCATCACCAGCCACAAACAACGGACTGTCCGACTCAGCAACTACACCCGCGGCATCAATGCCTGGCGTATGAGGATACTGCCGCGTAACTCCTTTATTACCGGACGAAGACAACGCATCTTTGAAGTTCAATGACGAAAAGGCAACACGGACAAGCACATCTCCTGTTGGCAAACTGGACACCTGCTTTTGCACCAGAGCACCCTGAAAGCTGCTTCGCCCATCCAGGATATGCTCGGATACTTCGTACGCACGGAATTGCTGATCATCAAGCTTCATATTATGAATAACCTTAATTTAAATTTTGTAAATTGATTTAGTTAGAGATATTGACTTGATCTCAATCGCTGCCACCAGACCATCAAGGTCTTGTCCATGACCTTCTGCAAGGCGCCTCCAATTTTTTCTCCCAGCGGGATTCGAATCTCGTAACTTACTTCATAGACATCAGCCTGCTCGCAGGCCTGAATTATGTAGTCATCGCTGGTACTGATCGTATCTACCATCTGCCGCTCCTGAGCCTGCAACCCAACCCAGGTTTCGCCTGTTGCAATCTGATCGATATCCACGACGGGTCTGTATTG
>CANHAR010000135.1 GCA_947458495.1 Gammaproteobacteria bacterium
ACCCTCTCAACAATCACCCTCCCAGCAAATGCAGCGCGGGAGCTTTCCCCGCATGAACGCCGGTGAGGGTGCCAGAGTCGCCAGCTCAATAGCGGGCTATTGGGCGGCAACGCCTGACAGCGACTGGATTCTGCAACGTCAGAATGCCAACTGGAATGCTGAAGGCACCGGCGCGCGCTGGCGACATGCCTGGTCGGCTGCGTTCATTTCCTGGGTGATGTGCGAGAGCGGCTTGGCAGAACCGGCGCAATTCCGCCGCGCCATTGCCCATCACACGTACATCGATCAGGCTATCCGTGCCACAGACGGTCTTGATAACAGTGCAGTCTTTACAGCCTACGATCCGGGTCAGGCCGCGATTGAGCCCGGCGATCTGCTTTGTAGGGGAAGTCGGCCCAATTACCGCAGCCTTGCAGAACGGCGCACACAGTTGGGAGATGGTGCCCGCACGCATTGTGACATTGTGGTCAAGGTCGATACTGAGGCGCAGAGCATTATGGTGATTGGTGGCAATGTCCGCGGATCAGTGCGTATGAAAGTCATGCCAGCGGTACAGGACAATGGTCAGGCGTTACGCCCGCTGTCCGACAATGGCCGCGCATTGTTTGCGCACCTCAAGCTGGAAGCTCCATCGATTGCATTAAATGCGCTGGACGAGACGCCCACATTGCAGGCATTTCCGACAGCGCGCCGTTAATACAGGTTCATCACCACCGCATCTGTCAGTAGCGTTACACCAACGATAATCCAAGCCATCGGTATCCTTACGAGTCATTAATGTCAACGCAGAAACCCTTATACATCGCTTACGCCGGCCCTACGTTATTGGAAACACCCCTGTTGAATAAAGGAGGCGCCTTTACTGAAAAAGAGCGACGCACCTTTAATCTGATGGGTCTGCTGCCGCCCCGTCATGAAACAATCGAAGGGCAGGTTGAGCGTGCCTATGGGCAATATCGCAGTTTTGAGGAACCCATCAATAAGCACATTTATCTGCGTGCTGTGCAGGACACCAACGAAACGCTGTTTTATCGCTTGATCAGTGAACATCTGGTTGAGATGTTGCCCATCATTTATACACCGACGGTGGGCGATGCCTGTGAGCATTTCTCCGATATCTACCGCAGGGCGCGCGGCCTGTTTTTGTCATACGAAGAGCGCGAGTTCATGGGCGACATCCTGCAAAGCGTGACCAAGGAAAAGGTCAAAGTGATTGTGGTAACCGATGGTGAGCGTGTGCTGGGTCTGGGCGATCAGGGCATAGGCGGAATGGGTATTACCATTGGCAAGTTGTCAATTTACACCGCCTGTGGTGGCGTCAGCCCGGCTTACACGCTGCCCGTGGCGCTGGATGTGGGTACCAATAATCAAAAACTGCTCGATGACCCGATGTACATGGGCCTGCGCCATCCGCGCATTACCGGCGACGACTATAACGCTTTTGTTGACCGGTTTATTGACGCCGCGCAGGAGCGCTGGCCTGGTGTGCTGATTCAGTTTGAAGACTTTGCCCAGCCTAATGCGATGCCAATCCTGCAGCGGCACCGCCATCGGCTGTGTTGCTTTAACGATGACATTCAAGGCACTGCAGCCGTCACTCTCGGCACGCTGTTGGCCGCCTGCCGTAAAAAAGGCGAAAAACTCAGCGCTCAGCGCATTGTGTTTGTGGGATCTGGCTCTGCGGGATGCGGTATTGCAGAGTTGATCATCAGCGCCATGGTGACCGAAGGCTTAAGTGATGCACAGGCGCGGGCACAGATTTTTATGGTGGATCGCTTCGGGCTGCTGACCGAAGGCATGCACAATCTGATGGATTTCCAGCAGAAGCTGACGCAACCTTTGTCGGCATTAAACGGTTGGAATCTTCAGCCAGACAGCGAATACGCGACGCTGTTTGATGTCATCAACCATGTCAGCGCCGGCGTGCTCATCGGTGTTTCCGGCAAGCCGGGTTTATTCACCGAAGGCCTTGTGCGCCGCATGCACGAAACCTGTCCGCGCCCGATTATTCTGCCCTTGAGCAATCCATCGCGTCAGGTTGAGGCGCATCCGGCTGAGGTACTGCAATGGACTGACGGCAACGCCATTGTCGCCACCGGCAGTCCGTTTGGTAACGTGGATTACAACGGAAAAACCTATGCGATTGCCCAGTGCAACAACAGTTATATTTTTCCCGGCATAGGACTCGGCGTGATTGCCTGCAAGTCGGCGCGTGTGACAGATGAAATGTTGATGATCGCCAGCATTACCTTGTCAGAGAATGCGCCGCAGCTTGAAGACAACAGCGCAGCCATTTTGCCGCCGCTGACAGATTTACCGCAAATCAGCCGCAAGATTGCCTTTGCGGTTGCAAAAATGGCGATGAGCCAAGGGCATGCGCGCGAGATTCCGGATGAGGAATTATTGGAGATCATCGAGCATAACTTCTGGACACCGGCGTATCGTGAGTACCGGAGGATCGCGGCGCGGGCGAGGTAGGATTGTTTCGCGCTGATGACTCAGACACGCCTGAATTGTATGATCTCTACTTCCTGACCGTCCGGGAATTTAGCGCGAATTTCAAGTGTCCCGCCTAATGCCTCAATGTAAGCCGCTAAGGTGCTAACCATAGTGTCCGGACGATTTTCGATTTGGGAAATATTGGGTTGGGCAATATTGAGGATTCGCGCTACTGACAGCTGGCTTTGTCCCCGAAACTTACGTGTCTCAGCCAAAGACATCTCCGCTACAATACTGACAGCTTTTGCACGTGCTGCAGCCTGAACCTCATGACTCATTTTTTTACGTAGTTCGCTTAATGGCTTTGCCATTTGCTATCTCCAATTTTTAAATTCGCTTTTCATTCTGCAAATGACTTTCAAACTCTGATTCCGCCAGCGCTATCATCTTTTTATAAAATAGCTTGTCCTGAGCCCCATCTTTTCTGCCGCCACACAAAAGAACGGCCCGGCGTTTGGGGTCAAAGGCAAAAAATACCCTGTATGGTTTGCCTGCGTGTTGTATTACCAGCTCTTTCAGGTTTTTAACTGTTGTTGATCCCCGAACTGTATCGGCATGTGGGCGACCAAGAAGCGGTCCTCTGATTTCCAACACATCTATCAATGCTTGCACATCAATTTGTTCCGGCTCCTGTAAGCTCAAAAACCACCGTTCATATTCTTCGGTATATAGCACTTCCCATGCCATAGGCTTCCTTTCCTTGATTAAAATATACTCTATAACATATATATCGTGAATTGTATTTTTAAGTGGGTGAGTTCATCAGCCGTTTATAAGGCCAAAGGTCGCGTTGCTACTTCTATTAAAGTTACTGGGAAGTCTTAATTCAAGCGCTTTGAAAAACGGCTGGACGCCACAATCAGCCCGATGATGGTGAACACCATCAACGCCAGCGCATCAAATTGCATACTGAAAATATTCGCGTCACGCAGGATAATGCCGCGCGACAGTCGCATGAAATGTGTTGCCGGCAGTACCTCTGCAATCCACTGCGCCGGTATCGGCATGGCTTCAAACGGAAATAGAAACCCCGATAACAGAATTGATGGCAGCAACACAAATACCGTCATCTGCATCGCCTGCAACTGGCTCTTGGCGATGGTGGAAATCACCAGTCCGAGTGTCAGACTGGCGCAAATAAATAACAGCGCTGCCAGTGCCAGAAAATCCAGACGACCACGCACCGGGACATCAAATACCAGATTGCCGACGCCTAGAATAATTGCAATCTGAATAAAACCCACCAGCACATACGGCACAATTTTTCCCAGCATCAATTCAAACGGTTGCACTGGTGTGGTGATCAGAAATTCCATATTGCCCTGTTCACGTTCGCGCACAATTGCAGCCGACGTAAACAGCACCATGGTCATGGTCAGAATAATGCCAAGTAATCCCGGCACGATGTTCACCACGGTGCGTTGTTCCGGGTTGAAGTACTGCACTACTTCCATGGTCGGGGTGGGTAGTGCGTAGGCCTGGTCACGGATTTCGTTTAGGGGCATATTGCGCAGGCCGCGGATACTGCCAGCAACAACGGTATCCGAGCCGTCCACCAGCCATTGCCCGATGGGTTCTGACATGTCCGGATGTGCATCGGCCTGTGTGCGTCGTACCAACCGCCCGTCCAGATCGGCAGGCAAATACAAAACTGCTTTGACTTCACCGCGGGTGATGGCGGCTTCTGCTTCTGGCAGCGTGAAGTATTGTGCTTGAAACTGCACAACCTGACTGGCCTCAACAGCCTGGATGAGTGCGCGGCTGTACGACGACTGCTCCATATCCAATATGCCGGCGGGTAATAGTCTGGCATCGGTGTTGATGGCGTAACCAAACAGTGTGAGCTGGATCAGCGGGATCATCACAATCAAACCAAAACTCATGCGGTCGCGTGACAGTTGGCGCAGTTCCTTGCTGATGATGGCAAAAATTCTATTCCACATCGTGAATGCCCTTGGTGTGTTCATTAGCATGGTTATCATTTTTAGTGACACGTGCCCCGGTGCAATTCACAAACACGTCTTCAAGGTTTGGGCGAACCATTTCCAGTTCACGTGCGCCGGTGCGTTGTTGCAACCACAACAAGGGGTCTGCAGTGTTTTGACATTTGTGAATTAATACTCGCAGGCGTGCACCAATTTGTGCGGCGGATACCACTTCGTTTTCTTGCTCGAGGCTTGCTTTAAGTGCGCGCAGGTTGTCGCCGGAGACTTCGATTGTCCAGGCGTTCATGGCATTCATCAATGCTTGCGGGCTACCATCGGCGCGCTTGACCCCTTGGTCCAGAATGGCCAGTTGATGACAACGTTCGGCTTCATCCATGTAGTGTGTAGAGACCAGGATGGTGGTGCCTGCATCGGACAGATCAAACAGACGTTCCCAGAATTCCCGACGGTTCTCCGGATCAACGGCAGAAGTTGGCTCGTCGAGAAACAATAACTCGGGTGAATGAATGGTGGCTGCTGCCAAGGCCAGTCTTTGTTTTTGACCCCCGCTCATGGACCCGGCGAGTTGTTTGCGTTGAGGGTTCAATTCATACAGTTCTATCAGTTCGTCACGTCGCTGTTTTGCGTGTGCGCGTTTGATGCCGTAAATGCGCGCTACAAAATCCAGATTCTCCTGCACACTCAGGTTGTCATAGAGCGAAAACTTTTGTGTCATATAACCAATACGCAGACGCAGTTTTTCTTCTGCACCGGGGAGATGTTCTCCAAGGACAGTCGCTGTGCCAGCACTGGGTTTTAACAATCCGGTGAGCATTCGGATAGATGTCGATTTGCCACTACCGTTGGGTCCAAGAAAACCGTAAATGCTAGCGCGCGGAATTTTTAGATCCAGCGCATCCACGGCCAGTGTTTTACCAAAACGCAAACTTAAGCCCTGAGTTTCGACTGCATAATCCTGGCTCATGGCAAGCTGACCTCAACCGTCATGCCGGTGTGTAATCCGGACTGGGAGTCGGGCAGCGCCAGTTCAGTGAGGTACATCAAACGTGCCCGGTCGCGCTCATTAAGTGCATAAAATGGTGTAAATGCCGGTTGTGCGCGGATGTAACGGATGCTTGCTGAGAATGCGGGCGTGTCTGAGTCTGGCTTGACCATCAAGGGTGCACCGAGTGCCAATTGGTCGCGGGCGTCAGCGGGCACATAAACACGGACATAGGCCTGCTGATCGATCAACAGGCTGACCAATGCTGCACCTTGGGTAACACGGTCACCTGGTTGCCAAGGCAGGCTATCCACAACGGCATCGTGGGCAGATATCAGACTGAGATCCTGCAGCGCTTTTTGCTCCAGCGAGAGTCTGCCTTGTGCGGCCGCTATTCGCGCCTCAATTTGCATCAACTGTTCTGGCCGTGTTCCGTTTCTGAGTTCAGACAGTTGTTGCTTCGCTTGCTCGACCCGCGCAGCTGCCTGGTCTTTGGCCGCCAAAAACTGATCCAGCTCTGCCTGTGTGCCGGCACCGCTGCGCACCAGTTGTTCCCCACGTTGCCATTTTTGTTCGGCATCGAGTACATCAGCTTGTGCGCCTTGCACGGCCGATTCAGCGCGGGCAATCGCCTCGCGGCGTGGACCTTGAGTTAATTCTTCGCGCACGGCAAACAACTCAGCCAGTTCAGCTTCTCGTTGTGTGATACGCGCCAGAACGCCACTATCATTGAGTCGCAACAACACCTGACCTGCAGTCACGTGATCACCTTCGTGTACCAGTACCTCGCTGATCAATTCGCTCACCGGTGCGCTTAAACTATGGCGTTCGCGCTCAACAATGCCGTACCAGCCGGTGGTTTCTTGTTCGCAGGCACTGAGAGCTACCAACAGCAGGGTAATAAAAGCAACGCGTGTGTTTTTCATGTCAAGTGTCCGGTCAGGCGTGGGTTTGTCGGTCAGAGAGTTACAGCGTGTCAGGTAAATCTGTTACAAACAGTGCGCGTTGCAACAGCATCACATTGTGCTTGACCAGTCGTTGAGCATCACCGGCACTTAAACCGATGCCACTGTGTTCCATAAACGCAGGCGGTGCTAATAGCGGAAACACCATCAAACTGACCAGGCTGAGTCGGGCCATCATAGGATCAACGTCGGGCCGCAAGTGACCGGCATCCACCAGCATTTTCTGAATCCATACCCGCGACAGATGATGAATATCATCAAAAACGCGGTTCACAATCTGGTATGACGGTGTGCTTTTGTCGGTATGCATGACCCGTTGAATCAGCCGCGCCAGTCCCGGGTTGGGCGCCATGATGCGGTAATAGGTCAACATGAGCGACTCAAGGCGTTCAGCTATACGGCAATTGCTGTGATCGGGTTGCCGGTCGGCGGTTTGCTCATGTGTGTTTTCGCGAAGTCCGGCCAGCACCGGCGCCAGTGTCTCGCGCAGCATTTGTTCAAACAGTCCGGCTTTTGAGCCAAAGTAATAACGAATCAGCGCAGCATCAACGCCCGCGGCAGCAGCCAGTGAGCGAGTGGAAACCGCTTCATAAGGTTGGTCAGTGAACTGAGTGTGCGCTGCTTCTATTAATAGTTGTCTGGCTTTGGAATCACCGCGTGGTCTGCCGGGTGTGGCTGACATAATGTGTGCCCGTTGAGTTAATTCACCTGTTGATGAATAGTCTATGCCTGCGTCTGTCAGGATTGATAGCGAATAAATTCCTCAGAAACCGGTGGTTCGTGGAATAAGCCAACAAGATCCTGATGTATGATCGTGCTTCTCAGGACTGCCTTGATGCCAATCAGGCCAAATTCTCATGACTGGCTTTCCACAATACTCGAAAACCGAAGAACAACTTAACATCGTCCTGCATGCACTCGGTTTCCTGCTCAGTGTTGTAGGCCTGTTTGCACTGCTGCTTCGCGCCAGCGGACTAAATTCCATGCGGGTGTTGGTGAGTGTTGGTCTGTTTGGTATCAGCCTCCTGCTGCTTTATGGCATATCCACGCTGTATCACAGCGCACAAAATCCTGTGCTGCGCAGCCGCCTGCGTATTGCCGACCACGCGAGTATTTATGTGCTGATTGCCGGCACGTATACACCGTTTACCCTGGTGGTGCTGCAAGGCAGTATCGGCTGGAGCATTTTCGCCGCGACCTGGATTATGGCGCTGGCCGGGATTGCGCTGAAGCTGTTTTACACCGGCAGATTTCGTTTGATATCAACACTGCTGTATGTGTTCATGGGATGGATTATCGTGTTTGCGATCAATCCATTTGTGGAGCGCTTTGATCACACCGGTCTGATGTGGGTGCTCGCCGGCGGGGTGTCCTACACCTTGGGCGCAATGCTTTACAGCATCCGGGCATTACCGCTCAACCATGCGATCTTTCACCTGTTTGTATTGATCGGCAGCAGTTGCCATTTTGTCGCAGTGTATTTTTACATTGCCTCAGGCTCATTGCAGTGATGTGTTCATGCCGTTGATTGTCTATTCAC
>CANHAR010000136.1 GCA_947458495.1 Gammaproteobacteria bacterium
GAAGAAGCAACTCCTTGCGACTGTTTTTAAGGCCAGGCAGTGACAGGTTTGGATTCAGTCCAAGATTAACAATGTCATTTTCAAGTGCTTTCAGCATATCAACGTTAACCAGTCCCGGCGACGCTGTACCGTAAAATTTCTGAGCACAGATTGTGCTCAACATTTTAGCAGTGCCGGACGAAGCATACACCTCAGACCAAGAGCAGCTAGCCAGTTGCTGCCCAACCTCCAAAAATACATGCTTGGCGGCGTCTGCAGCATCCGCCATGCGCTGACGCAACAACTGCTCATCTGTCCACTGGCTGTTGAACCAACGATCCCTCCAGCTCACGCAACCAATTGCGAGACTGTGCGACTGCAGTTGTTCAGCTGCCTTGCCAACTATCAACTCAGTGCTTCCACCACCAATATCAACCACTAGTCTTGTTTGATTATCAGCAGGAATTGCTGACATCACTCCAGCGTAGACAAGAGCCGCTTCTTCAAGTCCGGTAACTACATCTATATCAAAACCAGCTGCCTTGGCTTCCTGAATAAAATCCGACGCATTCTCGGCTACGCGTAATGCATTGGTGCCGACAGACCACCTATAACTGATAGGGTATCGTTCTAATGCCAGTGCAAAGGCTTCCAGGCACAAAAGACCTCGCTGAAAGGCGGCAGGACTGATTCGTTGGCTGTGTGAAATGCCTTCGCCAAGCTGAACTTTTTCGCTGAATCGTTCAACTATCTCATGCGCACCGTTGTGCCAACGCGCAATCAGAAGGTGAAAACTGTTTGAACCAAGATCAATACATGCGTACATCTGAGGAGTTAACACCGTGTTAATTTTTTGAATTAGAACACGGAACACCGACCTCGCTCCACCCCGCCGCTGGCATTTTTGTTTTTAATACTGGCTTCGCATCACTATAATGCCCTCAACTGTAGATAAAATGTTGAGCAACTGCACTTGAATACGTCCAGATACACATTCCTGCTCTTTGGCACGTTTAGCGCTGCTCTGATTGTATTCGTGATAAAACTTGTCCTCGCCTTCCGCCTGGAACTTTACAGCGATGAGATATTTTATTGGCAGGCATCGCAGTTTCCCGCTCTTGCTTACAGTGATTTGCCCTTTATGGCTGCTTTGCTGGCCGGTTTAGGCACGGAAGTTTTTGGAAACACACCGTTTGGTGTTAGGGTGTTTTTCCTTTTATTTGGAATGGCAGTGCCCATATTGATCTATTGGGTTGCGCTTCCTATTCATGGCAAAGTGCATGCGTTGATGTCTGCAGCCCTTAGCCTATGTATGCCTACCTTGGCCATCATGGGCCTGCTGGCAGTGCCTGACGCCGCCTTGCTGGTGTTTGGCCTGCTCTTCATAGGCATGTTGGAGCGAGCTACCCGACTGGGAGATGTATCGTTCTGGGTTGCTGCCGGCGTAGCTGCAGCGCTGGGACTCTGCACACACTATCGTTTTTCACTCTATATTGTCGCAGCGTTATTGTTTTTTGTAATCGACAAACGGCAATGGCATTACTGGAAAACGCTTCGCTTTTGGTTCGCCGGTGGCATAGCAAGTGTTGGACTTTACCCCGCTCTGAGCTTCAATTTTTTGAATGGACTTTCCGGCCTGGATTATCATCTGGTAGAGCGACATCCTTGGCATTTTCAGCTGGAAGGCTTGCTTCATCCTTTGATACAGGCAACCGCTGTCACACCTCTGCTGTACGCGTGTTTGTTATACACGTTATGGAGGCTCTTAAAACAAGGCTATTACGGCGATAAGCAGGCAATGCTGTTTGCTCTGTTTGCAGCAACCAACCTTGGCGTTTATCTGTTACTAGCACCTTGGAGTGACACAACAAGAACCACTGTTCATTGGCCAATCTCTGGATATCTGCCTTTGCTGGTGTTTGCGCCTGTCACTTTGGACTTGCTCAGGCAGCGACTGACCGGACTATTTCCGAGCTGGAATGGGACTCGCTTGGCATTGCTGGTGCCAATCACAGGATTCCTCGGTTCGATGCTGCTGTTCGCGGGGATCGGCTCTCAAGGATTTAATCAATCTCTTCAGGGGCTTTTAGGCCCGGGTGTTTTATCCAACAAGATGGCTGGATGGGCACCACTTGCAGAGCATCTGCATAATCTCAAAGTTCAACATCAGCTGCCTGCTGATATCTTGATTGTGACTGACAATTATTACACTGCAGCACAAATCAGTTTTGCCACAGGTAGCAACAGGGTTTTCACCACTGACTCGAATAAGGCCATTCGGGATGGTCGATTTACTCAATACCAAATATGGAATCGCGACACTAATGGCTTGCTTGAAAACTGGAGTGCTGACGCTGTTTTTATAACAGAGGACAGTACATTGGATAGCATTGAAAAAACCAGCGTCATGTCTAAAGCCTGCGGGCTCTTTTCTGAAGTCAATCTTCTTGATCAACTGTTTCTTTTTCAGGGCGACAAAATTTTTAGCTTCTATATGGCCAAGGGTCTGCGACCACCAGATCTGCAAAGATCAATCTTTCCTGAATGCCCTTTGCCATCTGACTCCTGGCTCGATACTCCGGCGCACGACGCTGAGTTGGACGGTCAAACTCAGATTTCCGGTTGGGCGATCAATAGTTCAGGGATAAGCAAGATTCGTGTGCTGCTTGACGCCAAAGTTATTGCCGAAACTGGACGAACCCTGGCAAGAGATGATGTTGTCATGCTTAAAAATACAATAACTGATCCCGGAGCTCCTCTTTTGGGATTTGCTGCTGATATTGATACTACGCTGTTTGAGAATGGCCGCTACCAACTATCACTGGAGCTAATCACAGGTGCCGGTGAGCGGCAGCTCAGCAGCACCCGGAATGTAAGAATAAACAACCCCTGAGTCAGCTCAGATCAGTTGCGGCTCCCTAGTTTGAACTGATTGACCAGTCCGTCCAAAGAGTTCAAAAGCTCATCGATCTCCAAGTAATATTGCTTACACTGAGGAAAATCCTCTGTATTCAGCATGCCGTTTGCAGCAATCTTTTCACAAAATCTTGCGATCCCTTCGGTGACTTCAGACTGCGGGGTGACGGGCGTTGCGATGTCACGGCTGCGTTCAGCAATTAGTGAATCCGATGCCAGCACCAGCTCAAGCCATTAATTGGCTGAGTAGGCCGACCCCACGCACTCCCGGGAAAGCGATACCTCTTGTTCAATGGGGCTGAAAATGTGCATGGTGTTTTCTTGAAGATTCTGAATCGTGTTGTTGATCTCAAGTGAAGACGATTGGTTTTTCGTGCCAGACTGCGTATTTCATCCGCAACTACAGCAAAACCACGCAATTGATTTCCAGCCCATGCCGTTTCAATTGCTGCATTAAGTACCAGCGAATCACTTTTTCTGCGATACCGCGAAGCACCTCAGGTACCAAAAAAAATTTGGTTTTGATCGTAAATGTAACGCACTTTCTGCTTGATCAAAGACAATAACCTGGATGGTTTTTATCAAAATTTTTAGTATGCAAGACTGCCTGATTGGTTTTCTGGCTGGTGCAGTTGGCCTACCTTGCTGCCTCAACACTGGTTTGTGTGCCATCTGCAAAGTCAGCCAATGATGAAGTCAGCTTGGTAGTTGATAATACCGATAACTTTTTTTCAGACTGTGACGCTGACCTGCCGGCCGTACGTTGAATTATTTCGGAAAACTGTTCATATCTGCTGGTTACCTCAGCGCTGGCTCTCAAAACATGCCTGATGATATTCGCAAGTTTGCTAACAACGACATTAAAGCTGGCTCAGGGCGGTGACAGTTAATCTGCACCATATTGTTGTAAACGGCAGTTCAAATCGCCCGAGTCCCTTGCTATATCATGCATATAACCTCCAGCCTTGGTGCGTAGCTGGGTAATTGACCCGGAGAGATAAAGTGCCGATCGGCTCAAGGTAAACAAGGGTTCTACCCAGTCACAAGGCTCAAAAAGTTCGGCATAAACAGTCTTGAGTTCAGACTGTGGATGGGTAAGCGGATCATCTGTGTGGGTCAAGAAATGCTAGCCCAAGACAGTGGTCGGAAAAAAAGTATTCTGCGAAGCCTGTGCAACTGTCACCCGTAACCATGTATGTTATCACTGTCATGGTAGGCTTAGGCTAGATACAACCCTTAGCCTGCAAACTCTGATCCGGGTTTGTGGCGGGTTCCTGCATTGCGTTACAAACATAAACTGCGGTATTCGAAGCGCTGTCTATGTCACGAAGAGGATGAACCAGAATCTTCCCCAATCGGTGGTACAACAAAAGATGGTAACGCTTGCAGACCATGGCATTGCTGATTATTTCTGCCTGATTGACACTCCCTTCGCGTAACTGCCCACTGAAATGATCGAGCACCCGAATCAACAATGTCATACCAACACCGATGATCGCCAACAAACTGACAACCACTATCACTCCACGCGTTCGTATCGTAAATTTGCTGAACACCGAGCTTAACGCTTGCATAGATGGGCGTCATATCGGCGTAATTTTTTCCCTAATTCGCTGGCGGCGCGCTCCTGCAGAACATTAACCATGGCTTTACAAATGCGTTCGATGACTGCGCTTAGTGAGATATACTTCATTTAATAACATTGATGATACATATCAACCATTCTCGCGAACAGGTGAGTGCATGCCCTATTTTGTTTGGGACAAGCTTAAGTCAGAAGCTCAAGAACTTATTGACCGGGAACCCTTGCTCGCCAGTTACGTGTATGCCTGTGTTCTCAACCACAAAGATTTCAGTTCGGCATTGAGTTATCTGCTGGCGCACAAGTTAGCCAATTACGTAATGTCTGCGGTGTCCATCAGAGAGTTGATTGATGCAGCCTTTAAAGAGGCTCCCGGTATTGTTGAATATGCGGCATATGATATGAAGGCCGTTTATGATCGTGATGCCGCTACAAATTCATACTTGCCAGTCATTTTGAATCTGAAAGGATATCAATCAATACAGGTGCATAGAGTCGCACATTTCCTATGGAATCAAGGGCGCAAGGATATGGCACTTTATCTGCAAAGCCGAAATTCAGAGGTGTTCAGCGTTGATATTCACCCGGCATGTGTGATGGGCAAAGGAATCATGTTTGATCACGCAACAGGCATCGTGATCGGTGAAACAACCGTCATTGAAGACGACGTATCAATTATGCAATCAGTCACACTGGGTGGCACAGGAAACGAACAAGGCGACCGTCACCCCAAAATTCGCTCCGGAGTGCTGATTGCCGCTGGCGCCAAGGTTCTAGGAAACATTGAGATCGGAAGAAGCGCAAAAATTGGTGCAGGCAGCGTTGTTCTAAAAAACGTACCACCTCATACCACGGTAGTTGGGGTCCCAGCACATCGAGTCGGAAAACCTTGTGATGAAAATCCAGCACACACCATGGATCAATTGGTAGATCAAGATTAACGTTCACGATTGTTTTATCGGGCCTGATCAGAACATTGCACTAACACCCAACGATCTGAATCAACAATTCAGAAGCGTTTGTGGCATAACCATTTTCACTTCAGTAACTTTATGCCAAGGATTCTCAGTCAAAATCGGATGCCTGCATCAAAGGTAGCTCAGTAATCAGAATGAGACTGGTGTTGCAAGACCGCAGCATAGATGTCGGCAACAAGGCGCTAGTTATAGTCATACGCAGATTGCACAGTGGTCTTTATAGCCAACCCGCGACGAGTTGCAGTTTTGGTGCTACCAGTTCCAGGCCATTTGCGCAACCAACACGGTCGAGGGAGAGCGCATGACCTACCAAGACATTAGATTTACCAAGCAGAACAGTAAGTAGTCGGCGCCCTACCCTGCCTTGCCTTTACTTTAAACTACTCAGTCAAGACGGGATAACTGGCCAACATCTCTCGAAAGGCTCCTGCAAATTCCGGGCGCGCGACATCTTCGTGCATGTACTCGCCAGGCACAACAGTGTGAATTCGGTTTATCTGGCCCGACCAGACCATTTCACCCGTGCTCGATTCGCGTATATCCACAACAATTGTTGCGATGTATCGGAGCGTAACATCGTCCTCTAACTGGCGCTCAAAGGGGTCTATCGTTTCCTGTTCAGGGTTAAGGTTCACATGCTGGTAACTCAACGTGATCCGCACCTGATTTCTGCTATCGTTACGCATCAGACCCTTTTCCTGAAACACGCTATCGAACTCAGAGACTACATAGGCATTCAGAAAACTGGGAATGTCTTGTGTTTCCAATCGGTACTCTTTGTAGTCGCCGTAGTTACCAGGGCAACACAGATTGACGGAATGACCGATTTGCTGAGAGGTCTGCGCACACGCAGTCAAACCCAACAATATGGACAAAAGAACTACTTGCACTGATTTTTTTGAACCCAGCATATTCCACCTCACGTACTGTTTGTTTCCTGTCAGATACAGCGCCAATGCTCGGCTTTTGTTTCTGCGATCCGTGGGCTGATACGTGGATTGTGCCATGATCATCTTGCAAAAGTTGGGTTTAAGCCAGATCAGACTGAAGCAAATTGCTCTTGTTGCAATAAGCTTGCGGTGGATCAATTTTCAATCAGGACTTGTTGTTGCGGGCGCTCAAAGTTAAGCTGCGAAGCCTTCGTCATTTTGGGACTAAAACTATGACTCTGCTGATTACCGGCCTGATTATTTTTCTTGGAATTCACTCGCTCAATATTGTCACACCGGGACAGCGCAAATTGCTGGCCACCCGATTCGGAGTGGGTAAGTGGAAACTGATTTACTCGCTGATATCCATAATCGGTTTTGTCTTGATCATTCAGGGGTATTCTGAAAGCAGGGCTGATCCGATCTGGGTTTGGGTTCCGCCCGCAGGTTTGAGCCATCTCGTTTTGTTGCTTACAGTTCCAGCTTTCATTCTTTTGGCTGCTGCGTATGTGCCTCACAACAGGATTAAGGCAAAACTTGGACACCCTATGTTGGCGGCGGTAAAAATCTGGGCTTTATCTCACCTGCTTGCTAATGGAAGCCTTGCAGATATGATCCTCTTTGGCAGCTTTCTGATCTGGGCAATCGTTGGCTTTGCTGTTTTAAGAAAAAGAGATCGCATTGCTGGTGATACACGCGCCCCGGGAACTGGCAAAGCTGATGGGATAACCATTTTGGCAGGCCTTGCCGGATGGGGTGTCTTTGCATTTTTCCTGCATACACTACTGATTGGTGTTAACCCTCTACCATTGTGAGATCAGGGTGTATTCTTTTGAGTATCATTTATGGCAGTAAGACAGACCCTTTAAAAAAGGCTCCTGGTCTTACTGTCAAAATCTAAATGTGTACTTGAACTTCAGACTCAGATCGCTAAAAGTACTTTCAAACCTGTTGTTTTTATCTTTATCTTGCATGTTGTAGTTCAAGACTATAAAACCTTCCTGTCCAGCACGCGGAATCCACTGAATTCTGGTATTTACTCCGACCTCCTCGGAGAGATTGTCGTACTGCACCAGGCTTATCCAATACAGCGTCGAAGAAAAGGCAACTTGCGTAGAAATCGATGTCAGGCGGGTTATAAAATCACCTCGTGGCAATTTGATGTCATTCCAGTCGTAATTTAATGAAGTGACAAAATAACGCGACTGATTCCACGACAATGAACCGCTTAGATTAGTCCTCGTTCCGTTGTAAAAATCACCTCCAGTGAAACTAAAACTACCTGCATATCGTCTTTGGCCTCCAGTATTTACAGCAAGTTGGTACTCATTAAATGCATAATTACCGGGCCGCACTTCAACTTGTCTCCCCGGCGAATTGTATAAAGTAAAAGAATGTTGCACGACCTCACGATTGGTTGTGAAAGACGCGCTAAGAATATCTCTAGTATTTGTTTGCAACTCAGCTAGTCGATAGACAAAAATTTCGCTTTGAAGATCTCCATCTATAACGTCAATACGCTGGCCATCTACCCCAGCGAA
>CANHAR010000137.1 GCA_947458495.1 Gammaproteobacteria bacterium
GATTCCTGCACGCTGACCTGTAAGCGCGTTATGAAGCGCCCATCCAGCCAGATCTCTGACTCAGCCTGCACACGCAGATCAACGCTGTCCGCGGGAGCGTCCGCGCCCTGCACCTGCAGGAACACCTGATCTGCACCACGTGAGGTCAGTGTCCACGGCAATTGATGCAGACGCAGCGTCTGCAAACGCATGCTCCCGCTTTGTGGGTCGGGTAACTGCAAGGCTACGGCAGCCCTGTCCCACAAACCGCGGGCGCTGACGCTCAGTTGTTGCTGCGCCGGTTGCCATGACAACACTTCGATAATGCCGCTGACCACCCCTTGCACCTGCACACTGCTGTCCAGTGAACGGATCAGCGCCGCGCCTGCCAGTTGCCCGGACACCAATGCGGCGGCCGGCATCTCAAACACCATGTCACTGACAGAGACAACACCCGCGCTGTTAATGCAGGTTTCGCCATTGATTGTCAGTTCATCATTGTCCGTGGAAATCTGCAGACACAGTTTGGCGGCCAACAGATCGCGCCAGCGCAATTGCCAGGCCACATTCTCCAACACCAGGGTCTGCTGGTTATTACGGATCAGGACAGTCTCCGCCCGGCCTGCCCATAAGCGGCCACGGGTGCGTGACACGTGCACCAGAGCCTCACCGTTGCTGTTGTTGACACCTGACCACACCAACAGGCGCGGTAACACACTGGCGGGCACTGACCAGACCAGACTGACCAGGCACGCCGCTACAAAAAACAGCAGCCAGCGACGCCAGGCAGAGTTGGTTTTTTTAATCACTGCGCCACACTCCTGATCCGAAGACTGGCATTAATCAGCTCCCCAACGGATGACTGATTGGCGCTGGCTGGCGTCAACGTCAGTTGCTCAATGCGGATACCCGCTGTTGACTCCAGCTCCGCCAGCCATGCCAACAGCAGCGACATGGATACCGCATCAAAGCGCACACCTGCACTCTGGTTATCCGCAGCAGGTTCCAGTGAGGCAACAGCAATGCCCATTTGCGCGGCCAGTGTATTCAGCACCTGCGGTAATGATTGTGTTGATGACGCCTGCACGGATACCGCTGGCGCTGCACTGCGCAGCTGCGCCAGTTCAGCAGCCATTCCGTTAACCTGAGCCAGGGTATCTTGCGCAGACATCAGCCTGGCTTGTGATGCGGCCCGCGCCGCAAACACCGGCTGCCAGATCAGCAGCCAACCGGCTGTCAGCACAACCAGCACACTGGCCGCCAACAAAGACACCTGCTCCCTGCGTGTGCATCGTGCCAGGTAGCGTTTGGGTGTGCTTAACACTGCTGCCAATCGTGTTGTGACAAGCGGTGTCATAATCCATTACCCCGCACGATCAGATTGGCCTGTTGCAGATCACCGGCCCTACTGATGTTCTGAGCCTGAGCTGTTAAACCGCTGGCACTGAGCCTTTCGCTGAGTTCAAGAATACCGGCGGTTGTCGCAGCACTGATGGTCATTTGTATTTCCGGATTGTTCTGTTCATTGCTGGTGTAGCTTAAGCGGTGCAGATTGAGCTGCGTGGCCGTGTCGAATGCATCCAACATCGCGTTTAACATGCTGACCGGCCCTGTCGAGGAGTCAGCAGCACGGTAGCGCGTGAGTTGCGTGGACAGCTGCTGTACCGGGTCTACCAGCACACCTTCTGGCATAACTCGCCGGTAACGCTGTTCAATTTGCGTTTCCAGGGCAGCAAAACGACGTTGGTTAAGCAGGGTTTCAACAAACACACTGGAGATGACCGCACAAACGGCCAGCGTGGCCGCGATCACGGGGGTTCGTAAGGGTTTCCAGTAGCGGGCGACGCGCAAAGGCGCTGACAACTCACCCTGACGCAGGTTGACGCGGTTTTCGCCCGTCAATCCCAATGCGGACCAGACCTGCGGCACGCTCTGGCGGTAAAGTGTGATACCCGCCCGCTGTAATGCCGCCATCTCAGACAGAGACTGATACAGCGCCAGCAGCGTTGGTGAATTTTTCTCCGCGTCGCTGGCAAACACCGTCAGGCGCGTGTCTGAAAAAGCCTCCCGATGCTCTGCAAGCATGGTTTCCAGCAAGGGCAATACCAGCGCTGGCTCAACACTGGTGCACACGATATCCCCGCAACGCAGGTGGCAGATGTCACCCTCCACCAACAACGACCATTGGCCACGTGAGTTTGGCAGCATGGATGGCAGTGAATACACCGCCTCAACATCCAGGCCCAGATTCTCGAGCGTCTGGATTGCCGTCTGTAAGGGCCGTTTTTCTGTGTACACCACATCCACCTGACCTGAAGCTGCTGACACCCGTGGTTCACCCGAGGCAACATGCACGTGCGACAGTTCGGTGGCGAGCTCCGGCTCCAGCATAAATGGCAGCAAGCGCTGCAGATGCTTTTTTTCTTTCGCCACAAATGCCAGTTGCCGGGTGATCACCGTATCACCTGCGCACAGTAATACCGTGTGTAATCCGCCGGCATCCGGTAATTGCTGTTGCTGTAACCAGCTGGCCAGCTGTTCAACGCTGCCGTGCTGCAAGGCCTGCAAAGTAGTGTTCACAAGACACCAACGTGCCTGATGTCCGCTGTTTGCAGCGCCGTCGGCAGCTGAGCTCAGCTGCACCCAAAGTTGTGTTTTTTTCAATTTAAAAAGCCCTGTGTCTTTCCCAGACTCTGGTGTGTTGTTCTGATCGACCAAGCAATGATACCCAACGTGTACTTGATTCATTAACAGCGACTTGGCTATGCAAGTGGAACCAATCACTGTTAACAGAATACAACGCTGCCTGCGTGCTGCCACTGCTGGTTTCCGCATCCGGCACAAGTTCCAGCATTTGCGGCAAGGCAAAAAAATCTGCTGTGGTACCCAACACGCGCTGTTGCCTGATTTCCAGCAGTCTCTGCACGTCTGCTGTCTGCAGCGGTTGCAGCTTATCCGGTTGATTAATGGTCGCCAGCAACCTCGCGGGTGCGGTATTGATATTCATCGCTGTTGGCACCGGCAGCACCACCACCCAGGGGCGCAAGCGCTCCACAATATCGGGGGTGAAGTGTCGGATCAGATACAGTTCACTGATATCAAACAGGGGCTGATTAGCGGCCTGAACGGAATCTGTCAACGACTGTGCGCCTTGGGCAGAACTGCTGGAAGAAGTACTGTAATACAACGATTCTGCCCCGCCCGGCCCACTGGTCTGATCATCGTTGTCAATCCAGTCTGTCAACGCCTCCGTCATCAGCACGGCATCGGCTTCACTCACCGGGTAATCTTCAAAACTCTGCAGCAAGCGCACAAACTGTTTTTGCGCGGGCGACAAGCGCACGGTTAATGACGCACCGGCATCATTGCTGTAGGCGGTTTTGATGCTGAGATTGTTCAGGTTGAACAAGGACTGCGCATCGGTCAACCGCACCTGCAACCACCCATGATCGGTCGGCAGCGCGGGCACTGACTGCGCCCAGCTCTCCTGATAATGATCCAGATTGCCAGCCTGATTGGATTGCGCATCAGCGACCAGTAACTGCGCCGCCAATTGCTCGGCACCACTCAGATACACTGACAGCAGGCGGGTGTTGTCCTGCGACTCAACCTGATTGAGCTGCAGCAAAAACGCCTCGGCAAAACGCACGGATATCAGCGCCACCATCGCAGCAATCAGCAGGGCCAGAATCAGCGCGCTGCCTTGTTGATCCGCGGGTCTGTGATGATGGATTTTTATTACCATGTCGCCACCGTCAAACCCCCGCCAACAGAAAAATACGCTCAACTTGTCCGAGCTCTGGTGTCTGTATCAACACCCGGATCGCGGCGGGCATAAAACGGTTTAAAGCCTGATTCGTACCCTGAACGCCACCCTGACCAACAGCAGACAGCTGCGCGGACGGCAAGGGCCAATACGGCAACCAGGCGCTGTCATCGGGAGTTTGCCCGTGCGGCAGAAAGCTTATGCTGATGGCCTGCACATTCTCCAGCAACAACAGACTTGCCTGCGGCATGGATGACATCTGCTGGTTGCGCTCAGGCCAGTAGTCTCTGAACAGACTGCCGTTATTATCCAGTCGGTATAACACCCGCTGCAGCTCCGAGCGTTGCTGACCAAGCGGGTTTACCCATCCGTGCCGGGTGAACCACAATATTGCACCGTCTCTGCCCAACAGATCGGCCAGCGACAAATTCCCAAGCTGCGCGCTCATCATGGAAGGCCGACGCGCCTCACCTGTACCGCCAGTATCCAGCACCGACAACAGATCCGCCCCTACCGCGGGTGTCACAACCGGCCTGTCGATACTGCTGTGCAGATCGGAGGCCATTAACTGCCAGGTTTGCTCGATTGCGGTCAGTGAAGACAGCGCGGCGTCACCTTGCGTCTGCGCCCGCAGCGACGCATCGATGAATTGATAACTGATTCCACCAATCAGCACCGTCAGGCTCATGGCAATCAGCAGCTCAATCAGCGTAAAACCGCGTGTGGTGACAAATTTGCAGACGCCGTGGCTCACCGTGCGCCTCCTGCGCTGATGGCGCCGGGCGGCGACGTCAGCAGATACGCATCCAGACTGATCAGCGCCTGATCAGCGCTTGCCATGGCGGTTGATGAATCATAAACACGGATGGTATGGCGCAGCACACCGGGCGCCGGTGTCGGCTCTGCGCTACGTCTCCAGTACCATTGGCGTCCGCCATTGGCAGACTCCCCCTGCCACTCGCCTGCTGACAAGGTTTCTCCGGCGGCCTGCCTGAGCTGCAACAATGCCAGCTGATTCTGTGCAATCCACGCCGCCTGTGTGCGATCGTTGATCACCCGGGTGCTGTCGAGCTGCGTCCCCAGCTGAAACATCAGCGCGGGTAAAGCAATCCCCACAATCATCAGTGCCACCATGACCTCAATCAGCGTAAATCCCGCTGACCGGCGCGTCCCGCGCACGGGCAACCGCCACTTCACAGCACACCCCAGTCAACACGTCCGGGCTGTTCAGACCAGATGCGCGCCAGTGCCTGGCCAGTTTCCACATCCAGCAAACGCAATTCAAAGGGCACCGTTTCAAGACCTGGCAGGAACACCAGCTGCGGCCCGCTCGGCGCTTGTTGTGACGCTTGCGCGCCGGGGGTTTGCCCGCTCAGCTGCAACACCAGTTGTGCAGGCAATTCCACTGTTGGCAAAAACGGCTGCAACTGTGACTGCCAGCGGGCCGTTGTTACCGGGCTGTTTGCCATGCTGCCAGCACTGGCCGCGGTGTTGATAACAGCCGCCGATCCCGTGTCAGATGACCAGCGCCACCACAGCATGGAGCGGGAATCGTCTGCGTCCAGACTCCAGCCAAGCACATCACCGCGCGCCAGCGCCTGCTGCGCGGCATGCTCAAACAAACGGCTCAGATCCTCGGCTGTGCGGGCTGCGTCGTCGCTGTCACTGCGACCGGCCAGCCCTGTCGACAAGGCCGTCACGCTGACTAACAGTCCCATGATCAGCAACACCACCAACATTTCAATCAGCGTGAGACCGTGGTTAAGACGCAGGTTCATCAAGGATTATTCCTGCTGGGCATTTTCCTGCCAGTTGCCATAGTCCGCATTCTGGCCTTCACCCCCACGCACACCATCGGCACCATAACTGAAAATGTCATAGTCGCCCTGCTGGCCGGGACTCAGATACAGGTACGGATTGCCCCAGGGATCTATCGGCAGGGATTCCAGATACGCGCCTTCGCGCCAGTTGGCTGGCACCGGCGCCAAAGTGGGGCGATCAATCAATGCGCCAAGACCCTGCTCACTGCTCGGGAACGCATAATTGTCGAGCCGGTACAGTCGCAGTGCGGTTTCAATGGCGCTGAAATCCGCAAACACTTTCTGCACCCGCGCTTCATCTGCCCGCCCAAGTACGTTGGGCGCAATAATGCTGACCAGCAGCCCCATAATCACCAGCACCACCAGTATTTCAATCAGGCTGAAGCCTTTTGAATGCTTACTCATCATCAGATCCTTGTCTGTCTAGATCAACGAACTCATATCAAACACCGGCAGTAACACGGCCAGCATGATCAAGGTAATTAAGCCGCCCATCAGTACGATGGTGAGCGGTTCCAACAGCGCCATCAGGGTGCTCAGTCGCACGTCCAACTCGCGTGACTGCCATCCGGCGGCATATTCCAATTGTGTACCCAAGGTGCCATTAGCCTCGCCATTGGCAGCCATCTGCACCAGCAACGGTGGAAAGATGTCCTCCTGTTGCAGGCTTTTGCTGAACGAAGCGCCTTCCTGTACCCGCGCAGCCACGGCCAGCGCACTGCGCCTGAGCTGTTCATTGTTTAAAACTTCGGATGCAATGCGCAGGGCATCAAGCAGCGGCACACCACTGTTCAGCAGAATCGCCAGTGTTGAGGCAAAACGTGCACAATCCATTTGCAGCAAGGTGTTGCTGAGCCCCGGTACCCGCAGCAACAAGCGATGCCATCGCAGGCGGTTGTCGGGCACCCGCAGCCATGCTTTAAAACCTGCCAGCGCTGCAACTATCAGCAGCAACAGCAACACCGCCCAACCGGAGCGGAAAAAATCACTGACCGCGATGAGCAACTGCGTCAGCACCGGCAACTCCCGATTGGAACTGGCAAACATACTCACCAGCCGTGGCACCACAAAGGTCATCAACAGCACCACCACACTGATACTGACGCCCATCAGCACCAGCGGATAAATCATCGCGGTCTGTAGTTTCTGGCGCGTCTGCTGGCTGCTTTCGGTGTGCAGGGCCAGACGCTCCAGCACTTCGCCCAGAAAACCTGCACTTTCGCCAGCGCGCACCATGGCGCAGTACATGCGATCAAAGGCGCCAGGATGCTCACTCATGGCCTGGGCCAACGAATGACCTTCCATGACCCGCGAACGCACTTGTGCCAGCAGACCTTTAAGGTGATCCCCGCGGCTTTGTTCTGCCGTCAGCCTCAGCACCTCATCCACCGGCAATCCGGAGCGGATCAGTGATGCCAACTGGCGCGTCAACAGCGACAGTTGATTCACCGACAACCGGCGACGCGGTTTAAATAATTGGCGCAGACCTGACCCCGATTCCAGCCCGGTTGCCACCGTGACCGTCAGCGGTTTGAGATTCTGCTGGCGCAGCCGTTGACGCAACTGCCGCTCATCATCGGCTTCCATCACGCCACTGACAGTGCGGCCCTGCGCATCCAGCGCCTTGTAGCGCAGGGCGCTCATGGACGGCTATCCGGCAACAGTTGGTGTGCGGGACTGTCCTGCACAACATCGGCCAGACTGGTGACACGCAGCACTTCTTCGATGCTTGTATTGCCCGCCAGGATTCGCTGACGCCCATGACGGTTAATCGATTCGCTGTGCTGCCGGGCATACTGTTCCAGTGCCTGTTCACCGGCACCCTCATGAATCAGCCTGCGCAGTGCCGTGTCGACCTCAATCACTTCGTACAGCCCCGTGCGCCCGCGATAACCGGATTGGTTGCAGTGCTCACAACCCACCGCCGTAAATACCACACTGCCGACCGGCAGTTGCAGGCGCTGTGCTTCGGCGTCATCCACACTGTGCGGTTGCCGGCACACAGGGCACAAGCTGCGCACCAGGCGCTGGGCAACAATCAAGGTCAGACTGGAGGCCAGCAAAAAAGGCTCAATACCCATGTCCTGCAAGCGCGTCACCGCACCCACGGCGGTATTGGTATGCAAGGTTGATAACACCAGATGTCCGGTCAACGACGCCTGCACGGCAATGGCGGCTGTCTCCTGGTCGCGGATCTCACCCACCATCACCACGTCCGGATCCTGACGCAGCACCGCACGCAAACCACGCGCAAAACTCATGTCAACTTTGGTATTCACTTGCGTCTGCCCGATACCCGGC
>CANHAR010000138.1 GCA_947458495.1 Gammaproteobacteria bacterium
GCATCACTGCGCAGATACTTGAAGTAATCGCTATCCGGTTGCATCAACAAAACATCGCTTTTGGAGTTGAATGTGTCCCGGTAAGAATTCAGGCTGCGCGTAAACGAGTAGAACTCTGGATCCTTGGTAAAGGCGCTGGCATAGATTGACGATGCCTGAGCATCGCCCTCACCTCGCACAAGTTCAGAATCGCGGTAAGCCTCAACCAGCAGAACGGCCTCCTGACGATCCGCATCAGCTTCAATACCAATCGCAAGCTCGTTACCACGTGAGCGCAACTGCTGCGCTTCACGCTGACGCTCAGACGTCATACGCTCGTATACAGAGGAGCGTACATCATCAGGCAAATCGATACGCTTTACCCGCACGTCGATGACTTCGATGCCATATTCCTGAGCTGTGTAGGTGTTGAGCTCTTCAGTCAGTTGCTGCATCAGCGAGTCACGCTGACCTGAAACAACTTCTTGAAGATCGCGTTCACCAAATTTGTTTCGCAGACCATCGTTGACACGCTGGGCCAACAACGAATTTGCTCTGGACTCGTCACCGGAGGTTGCCGTGTAAAACCGCTCCACATCAACAATTCTCCACATGGCGTACGAGTCAACCAGCAGCGCTTTCTGCTCAAGAGTCAGGTATCGCTGCGGAGTAGCGTCAACGGTGAGCACACGCGCGTCAAACTTGCGCACGGTATTGACGTACGGAATCTTGAAGTGCAGACCCGGTGGAATATCAGTCCGCACCATATCTCCGAACTGCAGCATCACTGCGCGCTCGGTCTGACTGACTACAAACATCGAGTTAGCCGCAATGGTCACAAACAGAAACAACACAATTCCAAATACTGTATTTTTCATTAACGTGGTCCTCTTGCTGGAACGGTTTGCACACGGGCACGATCACCGGTAGTGGACTGGGATGAGAGTTCGCGACCCACCTGATCAGCCAGTTCGCGAATCTGCTGCGCATTGAGTTGCAAGCGAGATGTGGATTCGGTGATATCCGTGACGCCCTGCATCATGCGATCCAGCGGCAAAAACATCATGTTGTTCCCACCCTCAACATCCACCAGTACTTTGCTGGTATTGCTGAGAACTTCCTGGATAGCGTCGATATACAGACGCTCGCGGGTCACCTCCGGCGCACGTTCGTACTCGGTCAGCAACTGCTCAAAACGAGACGCCTCACCTTCCGCACGCGCGATCACCTGGTCACGGTAAGCATTGGCCTGCTCGATAATCCGTTGAGCCTCACCACGCGCTTCGGGGATAACCCGGTTTGCATAGGCAAGCGCCTGGTTTTGAGCGCGCTGCTCGTCTTCACGGGCGCGGATCACGTCATCAAACGCAGCTTGCACGGCCATCGGTGGCTGCGCATTCTCGACGTTCACCTGAGTGATCATAATGCCGGTGCTGTACGCTTCCATGTAGCTTTGAGCGCGGGTCCGCACTTCAGCAGCAACATCCGCTCGACCCTGGGTCAGCACGCGATCCATGGTGGTGCTACCCACTACGTGACGCACTGCAGACTCTACAGCCTGGTCAAGACCCAACTGTGGATCGCGCACCATCACCACATAATTCATAGGGTCTGCCACAATAAACTGGACCGAAATGGAAACAGTGACAATGTTTTCATCGGTAGTCAGCATGTCGCTGGCATACGATCTGGTATTCACGCGGGATATGTTGACCTTTTCTACCTGATCGATCAGCGGAGGATTCCAACGCAGACCAGGCAGAACCACTTCGTCCTGAATTTCACCGAACCGCAGAACAACAGCCCGCTCCGCTTCGTCGACAGTGTAAAAACCCAGCGCCGCCCAAACCACAGCCGCCAACACAACAAGGCCGCCAAGAAGTCCGACAGAAGCACCACCGCTCACCGAGCCTCCGCCACTCCCGCCCGAGCCACTACCGCCAGACCCGCTGCCCCCTTTACCGCCCAGCAAACCGTTAACGGTTTTGCTGAGTTTACGAATCATTTCGTCGAGGTCTGGTGGCCCCTGGTCGTTGCCTCGACGGCCCCCCCCATTTCCACCACTGCCGTTTCCACCACCCCAGGGATCGTTACCATTTCCTTTATTTCCGGGTTCATTCCAGGCCATCGTCTACTCCATACCCATCCAATTTGGGGGCGATTTTAGCTAATTATGATGTGTAAACACAGCCTTTCAGCTGAGTACATAAAGACTGTTCAAAAACATTGGCTCATACACTGGCAGTTCATGAACAGGACGATCATGAACTGCCGTCTTCCAACAGCAACCGCTCGAAGTCCTGTCGCGGCAACTTGATACTCAGCACGGTCTGGCCCTGTTCGTTTATTGTCTCGCCACTGACAGCACCACGCGCATACAACCGTGCCCGCAGTCGCCCCTGTCCCGGCGTCAGCGCCAGATCGCGCACCACCACATCACTAGTGACCACTTCGCTTATCGCGGCCAGCAACAAGTCAATGCCAGCCCCGGATTTTGCAGACACCCAAACCCTGGATGGCTTGCCGTCCTCGCCAAGATCGATATGCGGCTCAAACCCAGGCATAAGGTCGATCTTGTTAAGAACCTGAATACAGGGAATTCCTTCCGCGCCAATCTCAGTCAATACTTCGTGCACCTGCTCTATATAGTAATCATGAGCTTCGTTGGCGATATCAACCACGTGCAGAAGCAGATCCGCCTGTACCGTTTCTTCCAGCGTTGCACGGAAAGCCTCAACCAGTTTGTGCGGCAAATGGCTGATAAAGCCTACGGTATCAACCAGCACCGCCTCACCAAACGACGGCAGCTGAATTTGCCTCAGTGTGGAATCCAGGGTGGCAAAAAGTTGATCTGCCGCATAAGCACCAGCATGTGTGATCGCATTAAACACCGATGATTTACCGGCGTTGGTGTAACCCACCAGTGAAATCACTGGAATTTCAGCACGTTTACGAGCGCGACGACCCTGCTCGCGCTGGGCACGAACCTTTTCAAGGCTTTTGTTGATGTTTTTAATGCGCTGACGGATCATCCGCTGGTCAAGTTCCAGCTGTGTCTCTCCGGCGCCGCGCAGGTTAACACCGCCCTTTTGGCGATCAAGGTGAGTCCACCCGCGTTTCAGTCGTGTGACCGAGTGCTGAAGCTGGGCAAGCTCAACCTGCAACTTGCCTTCGTAAGTAATTGCACGCTGGCCAAAGATATCAAGGATCAAACCCGTCCTATCCCTGACCCGGCATTTCAGCTCTTTTTCGAGGTTACGCTCCTGACTAGGGGACAGTGTGTGATTGAATAACACCAGGTTCGCATGATGATCCTGCACTGCTGCAGCAATCTCTTCGAGCTTCCCCTCTCCGACAAATATCCGGGCGTCAGGTGATTTACGACTGCCTTTGATGAAGCATACGACGTCGGCACCTGACGACCTTGCCAACTCTTCGAATTCAACAGGATCTTCTTGCTCTCGAAGTGAATTAAACTCGATATGAACAAGGACGGAGATATCTCCGCCTTCAGGACGCTCAAAGAACAATCAAGCCCTCGATTCAGGCCATATTACCTGTAGCTGAGTCATCTTCGTCAGGACCGAACTCACCGCCCTGAGACGGGATTTTTACGGTTCGCGCCGGAACGACGGTGGAAATCGCATGTTTGTAGACCATCTGGTTTACTGCGTTTTTCAGCAGTATCACAAACTGATCAAACGATTCTATCTGTCCCTGCAGCTTGATGCCACTGACCAGATAGATTGAAACCGGAATACGCTCCTTGCGCAGCACATTCAGGAAAGGGTCTTGTAGGGAATGCCCTTTTGACATTTATATTCTCCTTATAAAATTCAGCTAAAAAAACGTGATAAGCAGCAGTATGGATCCGTCCAGAAAACAAGTTAACAATCGCAACGATGTCTTTGTTCCGACTGTCCCAACCTTGTATCTTGGGACGGTGACGAATTAATTCAAGTCTCTATCGATCTTAAAACACCATCAATCAGGTTTTTGTCATCGCTGTCAAAATTCTTCAGCGATGGCCAGCCACGGAGCCAGGTAATCTGCCGCTTTGCGAGCTGCCTTGTGGCAATGACACCTCGTTCCACCATGACATCGAAGCCTATCTCCTGGCTCAGATACTGCCACACCTGTCGGTAGCCGACACTCCTGATAGAGGGCAGTTCCGGCCCAAGATCGCCGCGCGCGAACAGCGCTTCGACTTCCCCTACCAGACCTTCCTCCAGCATTTGTCGGAAGCGTCGCTCGATTCTCTGATGTAATACGCTTCGGTCTACCGGCTGGATTGACAGAAACACAAATGCGTCACCGCCATCCGGCAAGGGCGATTGCATCGCTTGCCATTCACTTAGAGACCGGCCTGATACGCGAAACACTTCAAGAGCTCGCTGCAATCTTTGTGGATCATTCGGATGAATTCTCGATGCAGCGATCGGATCAACAGCCGCAAGCTCTGTATGAATCGCCGCCCATCCCTCGGCACTCGCCTGATTCAGAATATCTGCCCTGACCCGCTCATCTGCTGCGGGCATCGACGCAAGACCATCACGCAACGCCTTGAAATACAGCATAGTGCCACCCACCAGCAAAGGCACTTTGCCAGCCGCCCTGATGTTTGCCATCTCGCGCCGGGCATCCTCACAAAATCGCGCAGCAGAGTAACTTTCCAGCGGATCCAGAAAGTCAATCAGCCGATGTGGCGCCAGTGTCAGCGTTTTAGCGTCCGGCTTTCCGGTACCAATATCCATGGTTTTGTAGATCTGGGCAGAATCTACGCTGACAATTTCCAGTGGTAATCGTTGCACCAACTCTATCGCCAGCGCTGTCTTGCCGGACGCGGTCGGGCCCATCAGGCAAATTGCCGGAGAATTTTGCGGATCAAGGTGCATGAGGTTGCTCACCGGCCACGCAAGAACAACTTGTCAAGATCTGCCAACGACTGATACACCCAGGTCGGCCGACCATGATTGCATTGCCCACTGCGCTCAGTACGCTCCATATCGCGCAACAACGCATTCATCTCAGCCACTCCCAGCTGACGGTTTGCACGCACCGCACCATGGCATGCCATGGTTGCCAGTAACTCGTCACGATACGCGCTGATCCGCTCACTCTGGCCGTGTTCACGCACATCAGACAGAACATCCCTGACCAATTGCTCAACATTGGAGCGCGCCAGAATCACCGGCACCTGCCGCACTACCAAAGATTCCGCTGCCACTCGCTCGATGGCAAAACCAAGCTCGGCCAGCGCAGCAGCCTGTTGATCGGCGCAGTCGGCTTCGGCCTCGCTTACTGACAAGGACACCGGCACCAACAGTGGTTGCGCCTTGACACTCTGGGTATCACAGGCAGCCTTCATATGTTCGTAAGTGATACGCTCATGTGCTGCATGCATGTCGACAATAATTAAACCATGTTGATTCTGGGCAAGGATGTAAATGCCGTGCAGCTGAGCAATCGCAAATCCCAGGGGCGGAATTTCTGCGTCGCTGGCAAGCTGCTGATAGATAGCAGACTGCTCTGCCATGGTCCGGGTCGACACAGGCGCCTGCGGGTACTGCCTGAAACCAGTGGACGCTCCAACATTCAGCGCACGGCCAGTCTCTGTAGGCGTTTGCGCTCCCCATAATGTCGCCGGCCAAGGCAGCACTTCTCCAGTACCGGGATCAACATTAAAACCAAGTGCAGACTGTTCATGCAGCGCACTTGAGGAACCTGACCCCTCAAGACCTGTCATGGCAGCATCCGTCATCACTGCACCCGCTTGCTGCTGTCCATGTAAGTGATCGTCCGGGCGCACATCCGCCAGCGCCTGATGCAGGGAGCGGAACAGAAAGTCGTGCACTAAACGCTGATCACGAAAGCGCACCTCATGCTTGGTTGGATGAACGTTGACATCCACCAGCGCCGGCTGAAGCTCCAGATACAACACAAATGCAGGATGTCGACCACCAAACAATACATCCCGGTATGCCTGCTTGACTGCATGTGAAACCAGTTTGTCGCGAATCACACGGCCGTTCACATAAAAATACTGCAGATCAGGCTGGCTACGGGAGAAGGTTGGCAGACATACCCATCCCCACAAGCGCAATCCGGAGGCCTCGATATCAACATACACCGCGTGCTCCAGAAACGCGGGGCCACAGACCAGACCTATGCGTCGCTGACGCTCCTGTACACTGCGCGCAGACTGCAGCTGATGGATGGTGCGCTGGTTATGGCGCAAGCTAAACGCCACATCAAACCGACTGAGCGCCAGTCTTTTGATCACTTCGTCTATGCGTGCAAACTCAGTGTTTTCTGTGCGCAGGAATTTTTTGCGGGCCGGCGTGTTAAAAAACAGGTCACGCACTTCAACACTGGTGCCTTGAGTATGCGGTGCCGGGCGCAGTGTTGCGGTCATCGACTGGCCTTCCGCTTCCACCAGCCAACCGCCGGCATCAACCGCATCGGCGGCGCGGGAAATCAACTGTAGGCGCGACACTGAACTGATACTGGCCAGCGCTTCACCGCGAAATCCCAGACTGGCGATATTCTCAAGATCATCCAGATCAGCGATTTTACTGGTGGCATGCCGGCTTAGCGCCAATGCCAGATCATCCTTATTGATGCCTTGCCCATCATCACGGAGGCGGATCAGTTTGCTTCCGCCCTGCTCGATATCAACATCAATGCGCATAGCCCCTGCATCAAGGCTGTTTTCCAGTAGTTCCTTAACCACAGACGCCGGTCTTTCGACAACTTCGCCGGCGGCAATCTGATTAGCCAGTCTCTGGCTGAGAAGAGCGATACGTTTCATGAAAATCCGCAAGTGAGCCGTTCAGGAGGCGGGAATGACCAATACCTGACCCACACGGATGGTATCATTACGCAGGCGGTTAGCTTCCCGCAAGCTCGACAGGCTGATGCTGTAGCGTGCGGCGATACCCGACAATGTTTCACCGCGGGCTATGGTGTGCTCGGAAACCTGTGGCGGTGCAACGGAAGCGATCAGCGTCGGTCCAGATCCGGGAATACTCAGGGTCTGCCCGACATGAATAGTGTCACCGCGCAGACTATTGGCTGAGCGCAACTGAGAAAGGCTGACGTTGTGACGCTGAGCAATCAGGGAGAGACTGTCGCCACGGGTCACGACGTATTGGCGGTCCGGTCCCTGATTATTGGCTTTCTGCCATGCAATCAGTGTCCCTTCCGGGGGCCTCTCGTAAAAATAATTCATCACTCCTTGCACAATTGAATCCGCCAGCTTGCGCTGGTAATCAGCGCTGGCGAGCCTGCGCGCCTCTGCGGGATTTGAAAGATAGCCGGTTTCGATCAATAAAGATGGGATATCCGGTGAACGCAACACCCAGAAATTGCCTTGTTGCGGGACATCACGACGCAGTCTGGCGACATTTCCGGTCGCGTTCAGAATGTAACTGCCTGCAGCCATACTCTGTTCGATGCTCCATGCCATCGACAAGTCCAGCAAGGTCAGCGCCAGATCATCATCAACGTTACGCAGACTGGTATCACCGGAATTGCCTCCCAGCAAATCTGAGGAGTTTTCCTTCTCTGTGACACGCCGGATATTCTCGTCTTCAGCCGTGCTTTGGGACAAGGCGTAAATGGTCATGCCTTCAGCGCGGGAAGTGGTATGCGAGTCCGCATGAATTGACAGGAAGATATCGGCACGTTTCTGACGCGCTAACTGAGGTCTTTGCTGCAACTGTACGTAGTAATCACCATCGCGAATCATCACCGGTTCAAA
>CANHAR010000139.1 GCA_947458495.1 Gammaproteobacteria bacterium
CGCGCGATGCCGCCAACAGCACCCAAGTCTCTAAGCAATACCGAGGTGTACCAGGTGACGGCCTATGTGTTGCATTTGCATGGCGTGATTGCAGAGGATTTTGTGCTCGACAAAAACACGCTGCCAGCGGTGCAAATGCCTAATCGTGAGGGTTTTATAGACAGCTCGGCTAACTGAACCTCTGTTGGTACATCAACAAAGGTTTCCATTTAAGTTGTTGTTGGCCTGTCGGACTTACTGTCAGCGAATATGATTGGAAACTAATACTGTAAGGAGATGCACTTATGACCGGCAAATTTGTATTGTGGATTTCTGCATTGGTGTTTATCAGTTACGGCCTGATCAGCCTGTTTTCTCCTGCTATACCTGCTGGTTACGCAGGTCTGATTATCAGCAACGGTGATGCGTACGCCGAGATCTCCTCGATGTATGGCGGATTGCAAACTGGCATCGGTGTGTTTTGTCTTATCGCAGCCACGCGAGTTCAGTATTATGAATCGGGGCTGCTGGTGCTGGTCATTGGCATCGGCAGCATCACCGCAGCCCGTTTTATCGGATTTCTGGGTTCTCCCGAGCCGGTTACATTTTATACGTACGGCGCAATTGGTTATGAACTGCTGACGACGGTCGCTGCCACAATCGCCCTGCGCATCGCACGCAAAACGCAGTCATGACAGCCAGTAGCGCGTCCACATAAACGTGTGGTGTTTCACTGTTTTTCCGCCGACTGCGCGCTCAGCGTCATGATCCGTTCTTCAATATCGTGATGGATCACAACGCCGTGTTTCCGTCTATTGCTGTAAGGCCAATTGCATCAATTCTGGCTGACAGCCAGACGCTCGCTGGCGTGAATCTTCGGCCGCGCCAGTAACCACTCAACTACTTCCGCCGGGAACACTGAGGATATCGCAGGAATATGCGAACCTTCAGCTATTGTCCAAAGCTCCACGGAACCACCTGGCTGACAAGTGTCACCATAGCGGGTGACCGTTGTTTCCAGCCCTTCCAGACTCTGATCGAGATCCAGAGTAGCTGTCACCAGATTCTCCTCAGTACAACCGTTATAACCAGCCCATCGCGTAACTGTTTCGACAGCGCCCGGATAAACGTTGCCCTGAATTTCACCACCGTCGTAGGCAATTGTGGCGTCGGCTGTGCCGTGAATCTGCAGAACATGAACAGGGTTCGCGGGTGCCGGCAACTCAACTGTGGCTTCGGCACCTGCAAGACTGGCGATTCCGGCAATCACATCAGAGTGATCATGAGCCGCTTTGTAAGACATAAATCCGCCATTGGAGTGACCAATCAGGTAAACACGGCGGGCGTCCACCGTGTACTGCGACTTCACGGCATTGATGATCGCCAGAACATAAGCTGAATCATCCAGGTCAGTGGCATAAAAATTACAGCAAGCTTCGGAAGCGTTCCAGAAACGTGCATTGCGACCTGCAGTTTCCTGAGTGCCGTCAGGCGTTGCCAGGATAAATCCATAACGATCAACCATTTCACTGATGCGCAAATATTGATTCTGCTGCACACCATTGGAGCCATAACCATGCAACAGCACGATAAGCGGCGCCGGCGCGTCACTGTCGTAACTCGCTGGCACAAATAAGGGCATCTCTCCCCGACCTGCATCAATCGTGAGTGTGCTCTGGGCCACAGAGATGGATGACAAAAGCATAAGCATTACAACCATTAAAACCCGCATTTTTATCCCCTGATAGTTAAAGTCAATTGATGGTCTTTCAACAAAAATTTAATCTGGTTTGCGCAAACGCTTCTGCAACCCCTTGAGCAAATTACGCAAAAACTGATCCTCGCACTCGCGATAATGTTTGTGTCCCGGTTTGCGGAACAACGCGCTGATTTCATGTTTACTGAAATTCAACCCGGTGTCGGCAAGCAAGGCCTGAACATCGTCTGACTGCAGATTCATGGCAATGCGTAGCTTCATCAACACCATATTATTTGTCAGCCTGTTTTCAGCGTCAGCTTGAGGCCCGTCTCTGCGGCCACGTCGCAAGTTGATCAGGCCATTTAGAAAAGTGGCCATTTCGCGATCACTGATCTTGACCATCCCAGTGTCGTCATCCTGCTTCAGCCATGCACACACCTGCTCTCTACTGACAAGGTGATCCGCATGAGCAAACACCTCCATCATCTGACTGTCGTCATAATCGAGGGTATAACGGATACGCCGCAACACATCATTGTGGTTCATGGTGATCAGTTTTCCTGTGGCGTCTCGTCAAGCACAATACGCAGAGTTTCTGTGCCAAACTCGATCAGATCGCCAGCGAGAATTTTTTTGCGCTTGCGGGTCTCAACATCGCCGTTTACCTTGACCTGCCCTTCGGCAACCACCGCTTTAGCCTCTGCTCCGCTGCCCACCAAACCCTCAAACTTGAGAATTTTGTAGAGTTCCACGGGAACGGTATTCACTGTAATCACCCTCATCACTGACCTTCATCGTTTAGAGTTGCCATCGAATGTGCGCATAGTAGCCGACTTTTCCAAAATCGGTCAGAATCAAACCTGATCTGCGATAACTTTTTAAACTCTTCAGAGACATTGTTTATGCGCCTCTCCCTTTTTAAGATCTGCGCTCTGCCAGCCGCACTGGTCTTGCTCAGTCTGTCTGCCTGTTCACCTGACGCCCCGCCACAAACTGGTTCAACCGCACCCTCAGAAGTTGTGCCCTCGCTTGTTGAGCAACCCGCAACCAACGTTGCGTTAGATGCTGAGTTTACCAACTACAGTGAATCTCTTATGCAGCGCATGCTGCAGCGCAACCCGGAGTGGTCACTTTTCTCAGGGCGTTACGATGATGCGCATCGCGTAACTCTGCCGGATGAAACCCGCCGGGCAGACGATCTGCTGTTTATTGATGCAGAACTTGCACAACTGGCGCAGTTTGACCCTTTGTCGCTATCTCCCGCGTTGCGCATTGACCACAACCTGCTCAGTAATCGACTGCAATCCATGCGCTGGTATCTGACGGAGTTCAGAGAGTGGCAATGGAATCCGTCCAGTTACAATGCAGCAGGCCCTATCGGGCTTATCCTGAATACACCGTACGCATCTGAGGAAGACCGCTTACGCACGGTGATGGCAAGAATGGAACAACTACCTGCGTATTATCAGGCTGCACGGGCCAGTATCAGCAACCCTACCCGGGAACACACAGAACTGGCGATGACACAGAATCGCGGCACTCTGAACCTGCTTGGCAGCAGTCTTCAGGAGCGCGTCGCGGCATCCAGTCTGGAAAGCGCCGAAAAAGCCCGATTTGAGCAACTGCGCCAGGAAGCCGTTGACACGATTGAGGGTTTTGTCACCGAAATGCAGAACATCGTCAGCGACCTCGGTGACAGTGCCGGAAAAGATTTCCGTATTGGCGAAGATGTGTACGAATACAAATTTGCGTTTGATATCCAGTCAGGATTCAGTGCCCGGCAGATGTACGACAGAGCCATGGCAGAAAAGGCCCGATTACACGACTCCATGGATGCCATTACCATTGAGCTATGGCCCAAGTATTTTGCCGGGCAAGCGATGCCTGAAGATCGTTTGCAGCGCATTGGTCGGCTAATTGATCATCTGTCCGATCAGCATGTCGCCCGCGAGGATTTTATCAGTGAAATTGAACGGCAAATTCCACTGCTGGCCGACTTTGTGAGCGAGAACCAATTGCTTGAACAAGACCCCACGCGGCCGTTGGTTGTGCGTGAAACACCTGAGTACATGCGCGGCAGTGGCGCTGGCGCCTCAGTCAGTGCGCCGGGCCCGTTTAATCCAACTGCAGATACTTACTACAATGTGACGCCACTGGATGATTACACGGATGAGCAAGCTGCCAGTTATCTACGCGAATATAACCACTGGGTATTGCAGATTCTGAATATTCACGAGGCGATTCCCGGCCATTACACACAGTTGGTGCATGGCAATAAATCAGCAGGTTTAATCAAAAGTTTGTTGCGCAACGGTGCCATGATCGAAGGCTGGGCTGTGTATTCCGAACGCATGATGCTGGAAGCGGGCTGGGGAGATCAGCAACCAGAGATGTGGTTGATGTATGGCAAATGGAATCTGCGTGTTGTGACCAATGCCATCATGGATTACGCCGTGCATGTGCTGGGGATGACTCAACAACAAGCCATGGACATGATGTTGCTGGAAGCGTTTCAGGAGCAAACCGAAGCCGACAATAAATGGCGGCGCATCACCTTGTCTCAGGTCCAACTGACCTCATACTTCACGGGTTATGCGGAGATCTATGATTTTCGGGAGCGCACAAAACAGCAACTTGGCAACGAGTTTGACTTGCAGAGTTTTCACAACCAATTCCTGAGTTATGGCAACGCACCGGTGCCGGCCATTATCGAACTGATGCAAGCTCAACGCTGAAACAGATAAGAGAATTTCACAAACACCTGCTCACCGTCTTTGGTGAGCGAATCGGCTGCAATCAACTCGCGCCCCATGTCCGTTTCGATAATGTCAAAGTTGCGCGCATTGGAGTTAAAGCCCAGATAAAACGCCGACAGTGGGTTGATGACATAACGCAAAAGCACATCGAAGTTGAGATTCTTATTGTCGCTCAGACGCGTTGCCGGACCGGCAATGGTCTCCTCATATTGGGCAATAAACCGCAAGGAGATCTCACGGGTAAATTGATAGTTCCAACTGCTGCGCAAAATCTGATTATCAAACACCTTCACGCCGCGCCGGGTTTCCAGTGTTGTATTCAGATAGGTATTGTCAACACGAAGCCTGTCGATGGGACGCCACAACAGGCTCAGGTCGACACGACGGTTATCCGCCACGTCCGGCAATGTGCCGGCCACTGGCACCAGATTCAACGCCTCTCCCTGACTGAACCTTACATCCACGGTCAGTTCAGACAGGCTTTCATCAACCAGTTGCGCACCCCAGCTGGTGTAGTCATATACCCTGGTTTGCGACAGTCCTCTGAAATCACTCGGTCGTAAGGTTTCGGCCGTATCCGTCACGCTGACATTAAATCGCGTGGTATTGAAGTTCCATTGCACTGAAGGACCTACTGATGAGTATATTTTCACCCCGGACTGATCTGTCTGATAAGCCGCAAATACCCGAGGCCCCCAACTGGTCAGAACAGACTGTTCGGGGAACATGGTGACATTAAAAAAGCTGTGCACACCGGAGGTATCCGAGCGATACCAACGATTCTGGAATCCCAGCTCGGAACGAAAGTTCTTATCGGTATCGATCAAGTGAAAGTGAGCAAACAGGTTACGTCCCCGATGCTCAATCAACAGATCACGCTGCACGCCGCTGATGGTGTTACCGCCCGCTGTGGGTTGTTGCTCTGAACGATAAGCCGATCCAATGGCCGTCCAGTTGGCATCCAGTAAAAAGCGACCATCAACACCGGCTACCCGATTAAACCCATCCGCCAATTGCCGCTCGGTGATCATAGTGCCGACTCGATTCTGACCTCCAAGATCGCGGAAGCCACGAATCACGCCAATACGTGCTTTCTCGCCATGTAGAGGATCGGTTACGGCGCGATTAAGTCCCGGTGCCTCATCATTCATCAGCATTGCGCCAAAACCCCAACCGTTCTGACGACCGGTAAAGCGCAAACCAGCCTCCGGATCAACAATACGTCGGGTAAACAACAAATTGGCGTCGGTGGGTTTAAAAAAGTCAGCGTTCTCAACAAAAAACGGACGGCGCTCAGGAAACAACACTTCAAAGCGTTCATTCACAGTGACTTGCGGCAAATCTGACTCAACCTGCGAAAAATCCGGATTAAGGGTCATATCTACAACCCAGGCATCCTGAAGCACAAACTTGGCGTCCACACCCACTTCAAGCTCTGATGAACTCTGCAGTTTCGGGCCACCCGCTGCATTGCGGTTAAGCGAGTTGGCAGAGCGGCTGAAGGCATATGGCACAAATTGACTGTTACTGCCAGGCTCAACATGACGAATGCCAGTCATCTGTGCAGCCTGGGCTAAGCGGCTCTGCTGGCGGGTCGAGTAAGCCGGCCAATACATCTGTTCACTTAAACGCGGGATCTGACGACCAAACTGCACGCGCCACATCTGTTCATCCGTTGCCGGAAACCGAATACTGGTCAATGGCACCGCAATACTGACCATGTAGCCCTGATCATTGACTAATCCATCTGATTCCCAGGCAGCATCCCAGGTCACATCAAAATCACGATTCTCGGTCCAGCGCGCATCGCGCTGAATACCCAGCGGTGTAACCCGAAAGCTGTAAGCGGTTCGCTGATCATTAAAGGTGTCGATGGTGAGTTCAACACTGTCATCGCCATCAATACTTTCGCGTGAAGACAGATTGGCGCGAAGCAGTTGCGGCTCTGAGTCGAAGGCGAGAAAAATCGCATACAGCGTGCGCTCATCGTACCCAAGATAAACTTCTGTGCGCTGCGACCCGGCTACGCCATCAATGGGTTCTCTCTGGATAAAGCCATCCACGCGTGCCATTTTTTGAGCAAGCGCGGTTGCCGGTGTCATGCCTTCAAAGTCCTGCAGATCCGGTGCTGCGCTCAACAAAGGGATACTTAACTCCGGGCTGCCCGCTGAAGGCTGCGCGTAAACAGGCAGAGCCAACATGGCCAAAATGAAGCACAAGACTCGAGCAAAACTCATAAACACTCCCCGGAAAACGCTTATTTTTTAGTATTAAAAGCCAATGTTTATCAAGGGCGGTATTAAAGGTGAGAATGTAACCCGAATCAACACGCCAGCTGCGGCAAATTGCCGCATGCCAAAACCAAAGCAAAAAAAAACGGCAGCGCTTTTCAGCGCTGCCGTTCCCCTACAGTAAAAGATGACTCAGTAGCTTAGATGTCGAACCGATCCAGTTCCATCACCTTGGTCCACGCCTGCACGAAGTCTTCGACAAACTCTGCCTCGCCTTCGCTGGTCGCATAATACTCGGCCACTGCTCGCAGTTCAGTGTTGGATCCAAAAATAAGGTCAACTGGCGTTGCCGTCCACTTCAGATCACCGCTGTCACGATCACGACCTTCGTATACACCGACCGCAGCAGTGGATTGGCTCCACACGGTAGACATGTCTACAAGGTTCACAAAGTAGTCATTGCTCAGTGTTCCCGGCTGATCGGTGAATACGCCATGTTGTGCATCATTGTAGTTGGCATCCAGCACTCGCATGCCGCCCACCAGTACAGTCATCTCCGGGATATTCAACTTCAATAGCGCAGCGCGCTCGATCATGGCCGTCGTTGGGGCACGCGGGTAACCTTCTTCAAGGTAATTGCGGAATGCATCAGCTTTGGGCTCGAGCACTGCGAATGAGTTCACATCGGTGTGCTCTTGTGTTGCATCCGAGCGACCTGGCGTAAACGGCACGGTGATGTTGTGGCCAGCGCGTTGGGCAGCCTGCTCAATCGCCGCAGATCCTGCCAGCACAATGATGTCTGCCATCGATATACGTTTGCCACCAGATGCTGACTGATTAAACTCAGTCTGCACGCCTTCCAGCGCTGTCAGTACCTTGCTCAATTCTTCAGGCTGGTTAACAGTCCACTGA
>CANHAR010000140.1 GCA_947458495.1 Gammaproteobacteria bacterium
TATCGTGTTCTATCGAAATGCTATCGTCCTTGCCAGGATCACTCAGCACATAGTTTGCAACTTTATTCTTGTCGCCAGGGTGTCCGACACCAATCCGCAAACGGTAAAAATTATTGGCACCACCCAAGGCGCTGATAATGTCTCGCATGCCATTGTGGCCGCCATGTCCGCCACCCGCTTTTAGTTTTGTTGTCCCCACGGGAAAATCAATTTCATCGTAGGCAACCAGCATATGTTCTGGCTCTATGTCGAAATAGTGACACAGTGCAGCAACAGATTGCCCGCTACGATTCATAAAAGTGGTGGGGAACAGCAGGCGAAGGTCCTGGCCTTCAATCGAGACGCGACCGCAGTCGCCGTGAAATCGGGGCTCTGCACGCAATACATCACCATACTGGCGACAGATTGCATCCAAAAACCACACACCGACATTATGTCGGTTATATTGATATTGCGAGCCTGGGTTTCCCAGGCCCACAATCAGCTTGAGCTTATGATTGCTCATGCCGGTTCAGTATCAGGCTTCTGCGCCTTCAGTTGCGCCACCACGTGCTGCCTGTACTGCAACCACTGAGTGGTCAGAGTCATGGCCGTGAGCCAGGTCAACGCTTGAAACGCCTTTCGGGAACTTGATCTGAGAGATGTGTACTGATTCGCCCACACCAATGTCAGTCATATCAATTTCCAGGTACTCCGGCAGGTCTTGTGGCAGACAAATGATTTCCAGTTCAGACATGGTCTTCAGGATGCTGCCGCCGCCGATCTTGACGCCTTTGCACTTGTCTTCATTGATCAGGTGCACAGGCACTTTCACAGTAATTGTATGTGTGCTGTCAACGCGCTGGAAGTCAGCGTGCATAATGCGCGGTTTGGCGGGGTGGCGCTGCAGCGCCTTTATCACAACCTGCTGCGGCTTCCCATCGATCACCAGAGTGATGATGTGAGAGAAAAACGCTTCGTTAGAGGTCGCTTTCAGGATGTCTTTGTGTGGAATCGAAATGGATTCCGGTGCAGATGCACCGCCATAAATGATGGCTGGTATAAGATCAGCCAGACGACGCAGGCGGCGGCTCGCACCTTTCCCCAGGTCGTTTCTGGCACTGGCATTCAGTTCAAAAGCATTGGACATAATGTCTCTCCGGTTTTAAAACGTTTACCCGACTTGCGACCGGTCTGATAAACGTGTGGTTAAAAAGATAAGCAGCGTTCTGTTTATCTCTGTCAAAAATCAGTCATCCGTTCCTTCAAACATGGCGCTGATAGATTCTTCATTGCTGACGCGGCGAATGGATTCAGCCAGTAGTCGTGCCATGCTCAATTGACGGACTTTTGCGCAGTTTTTAATGGCTTCGCTAAGTGGAATGGTATCGGTCACCACCAGTGAGTCCAATACGGAATTGGCAATGTTTTCTGCAGCTTTACCGGACAAAACCGGGTGCGTGCAGTAGGCAACCACTTGTGTAGCTCCGTGTTCTTTCAGGGCAGCTGCTGCTTTACACAAGGTGCCGGCGGTATCAACCATGTCATCTACGATAAGACAGGTGCGGTCTTTCACTTCACCGATAATATGCATTACCTGCGCTTCGTTGGCCTGAGGGCGGCGCTTGTCGATGATTGCCAGATCTACATTAAGTTGTTTGGCGATTGCGCGGGCGCGAACCACACCGCCAATGTCAGGAGACACAACAGTGAGGTTTTTATAATTTTGTCTTACGATATCTTCGGTCAGTACTGGCGATCCATAAACGTTATCGACGGGTATGCTAAAAAAACCCTGGATTTGCTCGGCGTGCAAATCAACGGTCAGTACGCGATTCACCCCCACAGCTGAAATCATGTCTGCAACCACTTTGGCACTGATTGCCACCCGCGATGAGCGAACACGGCGGTCCTGACGGGCATATCCGAAGTAGGGGATCACGGCAGTGATGCGATTGGCGGAAGCGCGGTGCATGGCATCGGCTGTCAGTAGCAATTCCATCAGGCTGTCATTGGTTGGCGCGCACGTGGACTGAATGATAAAGACATCCTTGCCACGGACGTTTTCTTTGATCTCGACTGCAATTTCGCCATCACTGAATTTGCCAATATACGCGTCACCCAATGGTATGCCGATATATCGCGCAATCTTCTCTGCCAGCAGCGGGTTCGCGTTGCCGGTGAAAACCATCAGATTATTAGCCATGGGAAAGGTACCTTCAGACTTGCTCACGGGTGTAAAACCGCGCCTGCCTTGTGTCAATTTTTGCTGTGGTCGTTTGATGGTGTTACCCGCCCGGGTCATTCGTTTAGGTCACTGGCATTGATCGGAAACATGATGCTTTGTGTAAACGGCTGGCCCCGGGAATCCGAGAATTTGGCTGGGGTGGCTGGACTCGAACCAACGCATGTCAGAATCAAAATCTGATGCCTTACCAACTTGGCGACACCCCAAAAAACGTCGCTATTCTAAGCTATTGTGTCTTAGCTTGGATACCTGCGATTTTGACAAAAGCAGTTCTCATTACCTTCAGCCACCGACATTGCTGTTTACGAATCACCACAGTGACCAACACTGATCAACGCTGATTCGCTTATTCCTTTCGCGAAAAATCCGCTAATGTTACGCAGTGGACCCTGCTGATCGGTTGGCAATTGCCGTAAAACGTCTCTGGCAGATGCTTCATCGTGAAACGCTGCGAATACACTTGAACCCGTTCCTGTCATCCGCGGTTTGGAGAACTGACTGAGCCATTCAAGCGCAGCATTTACCTCGGGATACAGTGTCCGGACAAGATTTTCACAGTCATTTTGGGACTGCCCTGCCAGAAAGGCGGCCATTTTGATTGCCCTTGTGTCGCGTGTCAACTGCTGATGTGAAAAAATCGATGCAGTGGAAACGTGGCATGCCGGGCTTAAAACCAGGTAATAAAGAGAGGGCAGATTGACCGGTTGTAACAGCTCTCCCACACCTTCTGCCCATGCTGATCTGCCATGTACAAAAACCGGTACATCAGCACCCAAGCGTAATCCTAGCGTTGCCAGCGTGTCACGTTCAAGCCGGCACTGCCACAAGGTATTCAATGCGATTAGCGTAGTTGCTGCGTCGGAGCTGCCGCCGCCGAGCCCAGCGCCGGTGGGTATGCGTTTGATCAGTTCGATGTCAGCGCCCTGGGTTGCGCCGGTATGTTCGCGTAGTAAATAAGCTGCGCGCAGCACCAGATTGTCATTTGTGGCCAGTTCGGTGGAGTTGCAGCTCAATGTGATCTGGCTGTCATCCCTGAGTGAAAATCTGAGTTCATCGCCATAATCCAGCAACTGGAAAACCGTCTGCAACATATGATAACCGTCAGCACGACGACCAGTGATGTGCAGAAACAGGTTTAGTTTGGCCGGAGCCGGCAGCGTCAGATGGCTCAATGACATTTTTTACTCGGTGAGCGGCTCGGTTGAGGGCAAAGTCCAGTTCAGGCGAATCAGATCAAGTCGCAGTGGCGGCTTCTGAACACGGATTCGGGTTGGCAACGTCTGCTGGCCAAAGTTGGTATAGCCCAGATAATCCACCCGCCAGCCTGCCTGCACAAAACTCAATAACTGCTGATTATCAGCAAAACTCAGCTCCTGACTTGGGCCCGGAGCAGGGATACCTTTTATCCAGAAATTCAGCTCGGTCACCGGCAGTTCATAGCCGATGCGGTCGTAGAGCAGTTGTTCCGGGGTGTCGGTAATGATGGGTTCTTCACCTTCCTGCTCAATCCGTACTTCGCCGGGTTTGCCATTGACTTCAGTCGCGCCAATATTGAAAGTTCCCCAAAGATTGATGCGATAGAGCTCGTTGTTCTGGCGCCAGCGTATGCGTGAAGAGTGGGCTTCTTCCGCGTCACGAACATTGATACTACCGGTAAACTCCCATTCGGATAACGATTCCAGCACTGCTTTGCGTGCATCCCATTCTGAAATAACTGGTGCGTCCATGCGCACGGCACCAGCACAGGACAGCAGAATGCTGCTCAGTCCTAAGAGAATGCTTGCCCGCGCAAGAGATTCGGTCAGTCTGTTCACGAGCTTTGTCTCTGTTCGGCGGCTTGCGCCTCTTCATCTGCGGGAATCAGGCGCTGCATAGCCTCAGTAACAAATTCACTGTCTGGGAATGATTGCAGTGAGGTTTCCCAGACACTCATTGCCTCGTCTTGCTGGCCGTTCACCCACAACACCTCGCCCAGATGGGCGGCTACTTCATGATCGGGAAACAGCTCAAAGGCTCTGCGCAGGTTGGAAATCGAATTCTCCATCAAGCCCAGTTTGTATTGCACCCACCCCAGACTGTCGATGATCGCCGGATCATCGGGAGTGATTGCCAATGCCCGTTCAATCAGCTCCATTGCTTCTGCAAACCGATCGGTACGCAAGGTCATGGCATAACCCAAATGGTTCAGGGCCCTGCCATTCTGCGGTTCAAGATCGATGATTCGGCGCAGATCCTGTTCAATGATTGCCATATCGTCAAAGCGCTCGGCTATGAGGGCGCGCGCAAACAACAGATCAATGTCGTCAGGGAAACGTGTCAGCGCCTGATTGAGCACTGCGAGGGCGCGGCTGTTGTGATCGGCGTTAGCCAAAGCCTCAGCCTCAAGAGCAGGGATCAACGGTGCCAGGCGCGGATCACTGTCAGCAAGCCGGCGAGTGAGATTTTCAGCATCGTTAAAGCGCTCAAGCTGGATCAACAACCTCATGATCTGGCGCTGCGCAGTCAGAAATGCATTGGATTGGATACCTATTTGCTGGTATCGATCGAGAGCCTCTTCGACCTGATTGCGATCTTCGAGGATGATGGCCAGATAATAATTGGCTTCGTTGAGGCGATGCCCTGCGCTGATCAGCTCTCTCAATTGTGGTTCAGCTTTGGTGTATTCCTCCAACTCAAGATTGATCAAGACCAGAGAGTACAGTGTTTCAAAATCCATGGGTTCGCGCTGCATGATGTACTCAAATTCCAGCGCAGCCTCAACCAGTTTGTTGTTCTGCACCAGCAGCTGGGCAAGGCTGTAACGCAACAGCCGGTGATCCGGGAATTGCGCAACTGCGCTTGTCAGCACAGCCTCTGCCTGCTCTGCGCGCCCCATGTTCTGCAGCAGCTGCGCCTCTATCAGCAGGGTGCGCGGATTGTCACCAAATTTATCGCGCCCGACCTGCAGCCATTGCGCGGCCTGTTCGCCCAGGCTGCTCTGGTCGTACATCTGGGAAATCGCCAGATACAGCGTCTGTTCCTCCGGATGCCTGGACACAGTATCCTGAAGCTGAGTGATGATGACATCGCGTTGGCGATTCTCCAGCGTATAGGTGCGGGCAGACATCGCTGTAAAGTCCACTTGTCCCCCCAGCGCCAGCACGGAATCCAGGTGAGAAAGCGCCTGCACAAAGCGCCCATCCTCCATCAGCTGGTAACCCAGCATTAAATGTGGTTCCTGTGCCGTGGCGTCTTTGCTGATCCACAACTGAGCCAACACATTTAAGGCCTCAGTGTTGCCACTGGCTGACACAAACTCAGAAGCCCTGCGGATAATGTTGATGTCGCCGGTTTCAATCGCCAGATCGTAGTATCCCTGCGTCGCCTGGGGCAGATACCCGCGCATGCCACCAAACTCGCTCAACAAGGCAGTTTCAAGTTGCTCCTGAGTAAAATTGCCATATTCGATGCGCTTTTCTTCTGCTACAGGGAGGGCATCATTTATCTCAGAGTCGGTGACCACCTGCGCGGCGGATGGCTCAGGGCTGCCATTCATATCGGGTGTAGTAACAGAGGAGCAGGCCACCATCACGGGTGAGAGCAGAACAAGCAAGCGTAGGGGCAGAGTTTTCATAGTATCCAGTTCAGGGTGCCTTGAGCACGTCCGGAGTGTAACAACAGTCCTATGGCAAGACTACAGCAGAGACTGCTGGCCGTGCATAATAACTGCAAGCAAAGTGTCGTTGAAATATAAGTGCAGGCAAGCGCACGCAGTTTTTAGTAAGATGGCGCACTTTTTACACAAGGCTTCCAAAGAAGCCGACTCTTCTGGTCACGTTTGAAGGCTGGTTCATGGCGCTGGTTCTGTTCGGCATCAATCACAATACGGCAAATGTTGCGCTACGCGAGCAGGTTGCGTTTCCGCCGGAAACCATGCCGGATGCCATGCACAAGGTTGTGAACCTGGAGCATGTGCGTGAAGCTGTGATCGTTTCCACCTGTAATCGAACCGAGCTTTACATCGACCTGGATTTTAGTGCCGGACAGACGGATGATGAAAACTCCAACATCATTATTGATCCTGAACTGGTAAATGCCGCACAACAAAAATTATTGGGATGGCTGAGCCAATACCACGGTATCAGCGAGACAGCGTTACAGGGTTGCAGTTATTTTCACTGGCACGAAGATGTTGTCCGGCACCTGATGCGGGTTGCCTGCGGACTCGATTCGATGGTTCTGGGGGAGCCGCAAATTCTTGGTCAGATCAAATCTGCTTACGCAGTCGCCAAGGAACTCGGTGTTGCCAAAGCGCAATTGGGTCGTGCTTTTCAGGATGCATTTTCAATCGCCAAAGAAGTGCGCACCGATACAGCCATTGGCGAAAACCCAGTGTCGGTGGCGTATGCAGCCGTCACACTGGCTGAACAGATATTCTCCAATCTCGGTTCCTTGCACGCACTGCTGATCGGTGCGGGGCATACCATCGAACTGGTCGCGCGCCACCTCACAGACAAGGGCGTTAAAAGCATTGTTGTTGCCAACCGTACACTGCAAAACGCAGTCACCCTGGGAGAGAAATTTGGCGCTCGCGGCGTGCTGCTGTCTGATATCCCCGATGAGTTGATTCATGCTGATATTGTGGTGTCGTCAACCAATAGCCAGTTGCCGCTGCTCGGCAAAGGCGCAGTTGAGCGCGCTATCAAAAAGCGCCGCCATAAACCGATGTTGTTGGTAGATCTGGCGGTGCCGCGCGATATCGAGCCGGAAGTGGGTGAGATCAGCGATGCCTATTTATATAGCGTTGACGATATCCGAGATGTGATTGACGATAACGTCAAAAGCCGTGAACTGGCGGCCCAGCAGGCCAGTGCCATCATTGAGCGTGGAGTTGAAGAATACCTGAGTCAATTGCGCGCGCTGAACGCGGTAGCCACACTCAAGGCGTTTCGCGAAAAGGCCGATGCCATACGGCAGACCGAACTGGAAAAAGCGGTCAAGTCTCTGGAACGAGGGGTGCCGGCAGATAAGGCGCTTGAAGCATTGGCACGAGCAATCACTAACAAACTCATTCATGCACCCAGTGTGCAAATGAAAAGAGCCAGTGCAGAAGGGAGAGACGATCTGGTGCGCCTGACGCAGGAGTTGTTTGAGTTAAACAACGTTCAACCCGACGATTCACCCGCCAGTGCCGGTGACAAACCTGCAGGAAACAGTGAATGAAAGAGTCGATTCATCAGAAACTTGAGTTGCTGGCAGACCGCTGCCAGGAGCTGGAAGCGCTGCTCAGTGATGCGGAGACTATCTCGGATCAGGAAAAATTTCGGA
>CANHAR010000141.1 GCA_947458495.1 Gammaproteobacteria bacterium
GTGCAGCAGCTCAAACTGTTTGTCAACGCGAACGCGCAGCTCTTCTTTGCTGAATGGTTTGGTCAGGTAATCGTTGGCACCAAGGCTCAGGCCTTTCACCATGTCTTCGACCCGGTTCTTTGCAGTCAGTATCACAATCGGAAGTTCATCCGCATCGTAGCGTTTGCGGATAAGCTGGCAGACTTGATAGCCGCTCATCACTGGCATCATCAGATCCAGAATAATCAGATCCGGCTTTTCCTGTTCAAGTTTTTCAAGCGCCTCCGCACCACTTGATGCGGTCGTCAATTGGTAAGACTCTGACAGATGTGACTCAACAATGCGCAGATTCAGGTATTCATCATCAACCACCAGAATACGACCGGTCCACTCACGTCGGATATTGGCGGCTACTGCGTTTTCATCATCCGCCCGACCACCTTTACGCCGCTCTTCGGCCAGCGGGTTGCGATATAAAGCCTGATCAAGGCTGATGAGTGCATGTGAGTCAATCGCTGAAGCGGCGCCATCTGAATGTGTTCCGGTGCTTTTGCGGGGGCCTTCCGGCATTGACTGCTTTAATGGCAGATCAAAGTAGAACAGGGAGCCAACGCCGGGCGCACTGTGCAAACCAATTTCGGAGTCATGCATCTCCAGCAGACGCTGAGTGATAGACAATCCAAGACCCGTACCACCAACCTGCCGTGTCTCATCCGAATCAACCTGATAAAAACGCTTGAAGATGTTCTTCTGTTCTGTTGCTGAAATACCGATGCCGGTATCGCGCACCGACACCCTGACGTTGTCCTCCAGCAGTTCAATACTGATGGTCACCGTGCCGCGGGGCGTGAACTTCACGGCGTTGGCTACCAGATTAAACAGTATCTGCTGAAGGCGGTCTGCATCACCCTCGACCAGAACTTTCAAGCCTGGATACGTCTCGACCAGTTTGATGGGTTTATCGCCGACCAGAGGGCGAGTCATGCGCACCACCAGTGAACATACCTGCTTCAGATCAACATCTTGTTTATTGAGAGATAAGTGCCCGTTTTTCATGGCTGAAAAATCAATCACATCATTAACCAGGCTCGACAGGCGCTGCGCGCTGACCTTCATCAGCGTCAGGGTTTCACGTTGGCTGACATTCAGATTGTCGCCTGACTTGTCGGTCAGCATGATCTCCGCAAGACCGATAATGCCCGTCAATGGCGTGCGCAACTCATGAGACACATTGGCAATAAACTCTTCCTTCACATGGCCAGCCTGCTGCAAGGCATCTATCTTCAGCTGGTTGGCACGCAGAATAGCCTCCTGGGACGAACGATATCCTTCTACCATGCCTTGAAGGCGGTCGCTGAGGCCTAGTGCCAACACGGAGATTGCCACCAGACTTGAGAGCTCTATACCGTTGTAGGCCAACAACGGAGGCACATTGACACCTAAGCGCTGCACCACCTCAAGGAAAACACCGAGCGAGAGCATGACCCAGGCTGACAAAAAATAGCTGGCTTCGCGGATCTGTTTGCGGTGCGCCAGGTAGCTGCTGAGCGTTACCAGCCCAGCCCACACAAAGATAAACACCAGGGCCAGACGGCTGGTGATGTATGCCTCACTGATAAGACCGACAATAATCGCAACACCCGCAGCAATGGTGTAATACTTTGCCGCGATGTCGAGTTGTACGTTCAAAGAGTGCAACCTCAAGAACGTGCGTACAAAGGTCATACCGGCGGCACACGCCATCAAACTGATAATGCGGGCATCACTGCTAGCCCACCCGGACAATTCAGGCCACAGGAACTGATATGCCAGACCTTGCGACGCTAACGATTGAAACCCGCCAAATATCACTAATATCCCGAAGTACAAAAATCCCGTCTCACGACTGCTGTACCATACGGAAAAACTGTAGAGGCCAATCATCAGCATCGAACCGTAGTACAGACCTGCTATCAACAGTGAGCGCTCAGCCTCCGCAAAAAAATGCTCCTCGCTGCCGACTGCCAGCGGGAACTGCAGCGAGCCTGAGCTCTCGACCCTGAAGTAGAGTGTCTGAACCTGCCCTGGAAAAACCGGGAACTTGAAATTGATGCTCCTATGCATCAGATCACGGTCACGAAATGGTAATGAATTGCCTGCAGCGCGCGTTTGCCAGACACCGTTGACGTCCTGATAGTAGAAGTCGATCCTTTCCAGGTTGGTGAAATCAGTAAAAGCGACCCACTGAGATTCGTCTGTAAGGCGATTGGTCAGTTCGAGTTTTACCCACAACCCACCTCGGCGGTAACCAAGATTAGGGTGCCCGGACGCCGTCTCCGCTTGCCCGAGGGTCTGCAATTGCAATCGCGCCTCGTCAAAGCTGAGCCTGCCGTCGGCATCGTAGATCCAGAGCATTTCCTGGCCGGGCACCAGTCCCCCAACAAAACTGGTCAGATCCAGGGCATTCACATTGCCGACGCAGAAAACGCTGACCCATGAGTACAACAGGATGGCCACAAGCTTGCGAATTCGCTGCGCCCGCCTGAGGCAGAAATGGGCCCTGGAGTGCCCGGAGCCTGAACCTTGTGTTGTGGTGATAAACATGTATTTCCGTGCCAGCAATTCCAACCCCTTGTGTTCTCAAGTGGAGTCCTCAAGTGGTGTACTCAAGTGGCGGAATCAGCTAGAGTTAATCGCATCAATAATAAAGGTGTATCACATCATGCCAATGTTCATTTGTCACCCTGACAAGCTGATTTCCAGGAACCAATTTGTGCAATTTTTGTTGGCGGGCAGCCTGCTGATCGCACCTTCCTCGATGTTGATGGCACAAATTCCGGACACACACACTTACACTGACGATCAGGCGCTTGCCGGTGCGACGGCCTACGAACAGCACTGTTCCGCGTGTCATGGCCGAACCATGGCCGGGGGGACTGGCGGGCCGGCACTCAGTGGGGCAGCCTTTGGCACGCGCTGGGCGGGCCGGGATATTGGCTCATTGATTAGCTTGATCACCAATTCCATGCCACCAGGCGGCTCGCAACAACTCTTGCCGGGGGACTTTCTGAACATCACCGCGCATATGCTGCGTACAAACGGGGTTCGTGCCGGAACATCACCTTTGGTTGCCGGCGCGACTGTGACTCTCGCGGAAATGCCACGCAACACCAATACAGGCACCCGCACCGCCTCAGCTGACGCGCCAACCGGGGTGATTGTGGCGGGCAGTATTGAAAACTATGAGCCGCTGAGCGACAACGATCTGACCAATCCCTCACCCGACGACTGGCTGATGTGGCGAGGCAATCCCCAGGCATGGAGTTACAGCAAGCTTGACCAGGTTAACCGCGACAATGTCAGTGACCTGACACTGGAATGGGTCTGGAACATGCACGAAGGTGACTCCGAACCCTCACCGGTTGTCGCCAACGGCATCATGTACCTGATCAATCCCGGCAATGTCGTGCAGGCGCTGGATGCGAGCACAGGCGAACTGATCTGGGAACATGCCGCAGGACCCGCTACTGGCGAGGACATGCGCAACATCGCGCTATACAAGGATAAAGTGATTCAGGCAACCACCGATGCACGCCTGATTGCACTGGACGCCCGCACCGGACAGCAGGTCTGGGAAACCATCATTGCCGACAGCAGCAAAGGCTTTGCCAATTCCAGCGGGCCGCTGATTGCTGACAACAAGATTGTTGTGGGACTGGCCGGGTGCGCCACGTACATCCCGGAAGAGTGTTATGTCAGCGCTTATGATGCCGACACCGGCGCGCTGGCCTGGCAATTCAACACCATCGCCAAAACCGGAGAACCGGGAGGTGATACCTGGGGTGGACTTGATGATCTGTTTCGCGCCGGGGGTGAAACCTGGATCACCGGCAGTTACGACCCGCAACTGAGGCTGACCTACTGGGGCGTCGCACAAGCCAAGCCCTGGGCTCCACCCAGCAGACACATGTCCATTCATGATGCCGGTCTGTACACCAACGCCACCATTGCACTGGACATTGATACTGGCAAACTGGCCTGGCACTTCCAGCATGTGCCGGGCGAAGCGCTTGACCTGGATGAAGTGTTTGAACGTGTATTGGTCGATCAGGACGGCAGACAGCTGGTTTTATCGATTGGCAAACACGGCATCCTGTGGAAAAACGACCGTGTTACCGGGGAATTTCTAGGATTTACTGAAACCATGTACCAGAATGTGTTCACGCACATTGACCCGGTAACCGGTGCAGTGACGTATCGGGACGACATTATCAATGCTCAACTGGACGAGTGGATCCCCGCCTGCCCAAGTAGCGCTGGCGGTAAAAACTGGCATGCCATGAGTTACCACCAGCCAACCGGCTCTCTGATTGCACCACTGAGCCAGACCTGCCTTGACAACCGCGCACGGGCAGTCGAACTGGTTCCCGGTTCCGGCGGCCTCGCCTCTAACCGGCGCTTTTACGAGATGCCGGAAACTGATGGTAACCTGGGCAAACTTGCCGCCTATGACGTGGCATCCATGACAGAGTTGTGGAGTTATGAACAGCGTGCCTCGTTTATCACCGGCGTGCTGTCAACCGCAGGCAATCTTGCGTTTGTCGGCGATCTGGATCGTCGTTTCCGCGCCTTCGATGCAGAAACCGGCGAGATCCTCTGGCAGACGCGCTTGGGCACCGCAGTTCAGGGCCACCCACTGACATTCAGCATAGCTGGCAAGCAGTATATTGCTGTGACGTCTGGCAATGGCGGCACCAGCCCCCGCCAGGTTCCCAATGCAGTCTCTACTGAGATTAGACCGCCACGGACCGGTAACGCCGTGTATGTATTCAGCCTGCCCGACTGATCGGCAAGTCAATTCCCAGTGAAATATCCGCTTCCTGAATGGTCTTCATCAGGGAGCGGATTGCGATAATGGATACAACAACAGCAGCGTTGTCACCGCTGTCACTCCCACCACAATGTTCATAGGAATGCCTGCTCGCAGGAAGTCGCTGAAACGATATCCACCCGGCCCGTACACCATCAGATTGGTCTGATACCCCAATGGAGTCGCAAAACTGGCAGACGCTGCAATCATGATGGCTAACATAAAGGGTTCCGGATTCAACCCGGCCTGCTGAGTAATCGCCAAGGCCAGCGGCACCATAATCACCGCTGCCGCATTATTGGTGATGGTCTCTGTCAACAAAGTGACCGCGGTGTAAATCAGGATCAGCAACAACCAGGGGCGGCCGCCACTGAGCGCAACCAGATTCTCAGCCAGGGCTGCCGCAACACCGGTTTTTTCCAGGGCAGCACCCAACGCAAACGACGCTGCAATGGTAATCAGCACGGGCACATCCAGGCTCTTTTCAGCCTGACTGACGCTCAGGCAGCCGGTTAGCATCATCGCACCAACGGCCAGCAAGGCTGCGTTTAACATGCTGATCAATCCAAAACCGGCAGCCACGACTGCCGTTCCCAGAATGATCCACGCCAGTGCAGCTTTTTCGTGGCGCGGGGCTTCTTTTTCAAGATCATTGACGACCAGAAAGTCCTTGTTGTAGCGCTGCCGCGACACAAATGCAGGCCGAGCTTCCAACAACATAGTATCGCCGGGCTGAATGATGATGTTGCCGAGGTTACCCTCGATCCGCTCGCCGTTTCTGGCAAGCGCCAACACAATGGCTCCATAACGGTCATGAAACTTGGAACTGCGCACCGTTTCACCAATCGCCGCGCACGACTGAGATACCACCACCTCCACTAGTCGCCGTTCAGCGCGATCTTCAGTCAGCGGTGTTGCATTACCCATCGAGGCTGTCAGCCCATTGATCCTCAGCAAGTCAGTAATTGCATCGGTTTCCCCTGCAAATACCAGACGGTCAGAGGCTTGCAATCTTTCTTCAGACGGTGCGGCCGTGACCACGCTATTGCCACGACTGATCTCGACCAGATACAGCCTTTCCAGATTTCGTAAACCAGCCTGCTCGACAGTTAGCCCAACCAAAGGACCGTTGGGATCCACCGCAACCTCCACAGTAAACTCGCGCATGTTGGCAAATGGTTTCTGGGTGCTACGGTCGGGCAGCAGGCGTGGCAAGACCAGAATCATAAAAACAGAGCCTGCCAAGGCGACGGCCAGCCCTACAGGGGTGATCGCAAAAATGCCGAAATCCTCACGGCCGGTAATTGCCACATACTGACCGGCAACCACAAGATTAGTGCTGGTTCCAATCATAGTGATGGTACCGCCAAGAATTGCGCCGTAACTCAACGGGATCAGCAGGCGTGACGGTGCGATGCCCGTCTTGCGCGACCAGGCATTAACGGCAGGGATCATGGTGGCAACCACAGGGGTATTGTTCAGAAATGCACTCAGCGGCAACACTGGCAGCAACAAACGGAAAATGGCGCCTTGCGTGGTGGCAGGTTTACCCAACAATCGATTGACCAGCAAATCGATGCCGCCCGATGCGTGTAATCCGGCAGCAACAGCAAACATCGCCGCGACGGTAATTAATCCACTGTTTGCAAATCCCGACAGCGCCTCAGTCGGAGTCAATACACCCGCGACACTCAACAGCGTCAGCGCCGCCATCAACACCACATGTGCCGCCAGGCGTGTGGTGATTAGCACCGTCAGCACACCAACGGTAAGCGCCAATGACAACCAAGCTTGCCAATCCATGCCAACACCCAACTCAGATTATAAAGTGGGCAAGTATACTGACGACCTACTTATTCCATTAAAGAATATTTAATCCTATATATATTCCATAAAAGACTTATTTGAACCGGGTAGCGAGTGTCCCGCGCCGGTAGTCGTCCAGCGCCTGCTCAATTTGCTGACGGGTATTCATCACAAAAGGCCCGTATTGCACAATCGGCTCACCCAAGGGCTTTCCTGACAGCAGCACGACCCGGGTGTCGTCTGCCAGCGGGGTCAACAGCACGGTGTCACCTGCGCGCTGCAGCCGTGCTAACTGCCCACGATTAACGGTTGTACCTGCCTCACCCAGCGCAACGCTGCCTTCATACACATAAACCAGGACTGTTGTGCCGGCAGCCAGCACAATGTCATGAGGAATTGAAGCAGTTGCAAACATCAGATCCAGATACACCGGTTCGGTGTCAGGGCGGTTGACGGTTCCCTCCAGAACCTGATCATCCAGCACTGCAGATCCTGCAATCAGCTTGGCTGTCACATCGTGAAACCGCACCACTGGTATGCTCGAAGAGGGAATATCGCTGTAGGCTGGCGATTGCATCTTGCTGTATGCAGGCAGATTCAGCCACACCTGAAATCCGCGCATCCGCCCTTGGGTCTGCTTGGGCATCTCTGAGTGGATAATGCCTGAACCCGCCGTCATCCACTGGACATCGCCGCTTTTCAGATCACCGACGTTACCCATGTGATCCTGATGCTCCATACGTCCTTCAAGCATGTAAGTGATAGTCTCGAATCCCCGATGCGGGTGTGGAGGAAAACCTCCGATGTAATCATTCGGATCAAAGGATCCAAATTCATCCATCATCAGGAACGGATCAAAGCGCGCCGGATCACCACTGCCGCCGAA
>CANHAR010000142.1 GCA_947458495.1 Gammaproteobacteria bacterium
ATCTGGCAAGATCTTTTTGGACTTATCTGATCAGCTTTACTTACAAAACCTTTCCGAATACGCCTGCAAAAATTACTTACAACCAGCTCCTAACTTGACCTTCTCTTGTTAGGGGCGCGCATTATGCCACAGTAAAATCATCTGGCAAGCCCTAAATAACAAGATTGCGACGGGTTCTACCTCGACCATCACTAAATCCGCTCAGACAAATCTAATCAGATGAAATAATTTTTTGCCCCGCTTAATAACAACAAACCTATTAAACAGGGAGTCACTCTTAGTCAGTTTCTTTTCAGGCCCTATATCCTTCCTTCCATTTACAGAAACAGCACCTGAATCCACAAACTCCCGAGCAACCCTATTGGAGGTAGCAAGACCCGTGCGAACAAGAGCATCAATTAATCCAATTGACTCAGCACCCACATCAGTTACAGCCAAGCCATCCATGCGCAACTGCTCAAAATCCGATTCTGTCAGATCTGAAAGGTTTCCAGTAAACAGGGAGCTACTAATCCTGATAGCTGCAGCCACTCCTTTGTCTCCGTGCACTAATCTCGTTACAGCCTCTGCCAAGACATGCTGTGCACGCGGTCTATCGCCAGAAGCGAGATCAGCCATCTGCAACTCATCGATTTGCGCTGGCGCCAAGAATGTAAAGTACTTTAAAAATCTGTACACATCTGCGTCTGCAGTACTTAGCCAAAACTGATAAAAGGCATATGGTGAGGTCTTGTTCGAATCCAACCAAACCGTGCCGGACTCTGTTTTTCCAAATTTTTGACCATCAGCCTTTGTAACCAGCGGTAATGTAAGGCCAAAGACCTGTCCCCGATACATCCGCCTTGTCAGATCGATGCCGCCAGTTATGTTACCCCACTGGTCGCTACCCCCGATCTGCAGGGTGCATCCATACCGCTTGTATAGCTCAGCAAAATCGAATGACTGCAAAATCATATAGCTGAATTCTGTGAACGAGATACCCGACCCTTCACGCTCAAGCCTTTGCTTGACAGACTCCTTTTGAATCATGGCGTTTACAGAGAAATGCTTACCAACATTTCTAAGAAAATCCAGCGCACTCAAGTCCCTTGTCCAGTCTAGGTTATTGACTACCGCAGCTGAATTCTGCCCACAATCGAAGTCTAAGTATTGCTCTAACTGAGCACGCAACTTGTAAACCCAACCACCCACAATATCCCCGGAGTTTAACTGACGCTCCGCCGACTTGAAGCTCGGATCTCCAATCAACCCAGTTGCACCGCCAACCAGAGCAAGTGGCCTGTGGCCTGCCAATTGAAATCTACGCAACGCGAGCAATGGAACCAGGTGCCCGATATGCAAGCTATCTGCGGTAGGGTCAAAGCCGCAATATAAAGTACGCTGAGCACCTGACAAGTGGGAGCGCAACTCATCTTCTGATGACATCTGCGCAACCAATCCTCTTAAATCAAAATCTTTAAACAAATCTGCTGGCAAATCAGCCATAAAATATCTCGCCTCAAACTCACTCAGAAGAGTTCTGATTCTACAACATCATCTCTAATAAGACTTGACCTAGACACCAAAAGCCTTAAGAATTGATGCCCGATTGCCATTACGATTACAGCTGGGGCTGGCTCCACACAAACACAATTTATACTATAGAACCTCATGACTTCGATAAATCCAGCCCCCGGCATCCTGAAAAAACTCCGATCGAGAAATCACTTGCTCGCTGTAAGTGCTGTCTGTTTTGCTATGACTTTGGTAACCATGCTATCACCGGAAGATCCTGCACATGGCGATCGGTTGCGGCACGAGATAATTGGCATAGTCAGCAGTATTGATCAACTGGATCCGCAATTGGGCGTCATAGGTGCAGGGTCTTCAGCAAGCCAGATCATGCAGAACGTTGCAAAAGTTGCAAACGAAGCAGCCCAGCAGTCCTATGAAAAATCTCTAACCCAACAAGTTATCGTGCGCCCCGGCGACAACCTGTCGTCACTTTTCAATCAGGTAGGCCTGAGCGCTCAAGACCTGTTTAGAGTAATCAACAGTTCTGACGAGTCATCGGTATTGAACAGACTCTTTCCTGGTAACCAACTGAGCTTTTACATCCCCGAACCCGGCCAACTTAAGCGCCTGGAAGTATTCACATCTCCACTGGAAGGCTATGTCTTCACACTTATCGATTCAAGTTACAACATCGAGCCTATCAGCAAATCTGCAGATATCCGCCAAGTTATGCGACACGGCAACATTTCTGACAGCCTGTTTTTGGCCGGGCAACAGGCAGATATCCCTGCAAATGTGATTATGAGCATGGCAGAAATCTTTGGTGGAGTGATTGACTTCCTGATGGATCCACGGCAAGGAGATGAATTCAGCATTCTCTACGAGGAAAAGTATCTGGACGGACAACTTGTCGGTTTTGGAGAGATTCTTGCTGCTCAATTTATCAATCAAGGCCGCGAACACTTAGCAATAAGTTATACAACCGCGTCAGGTGAATCTAGCTTTTTTAGTCCCGACGGCGAAAGCATGTCCAAGGCATTCCTCAAAAACCCGCTTGATATTTTCCGAATCAGCTCGAACTTTAACCCAAATCGCACGCATCCAATTCTGAACACAATTCGTGCGCACCGAGGTACAGATTATGCTGCTCCAACAGGAACACCTGTCAGAGCTACTGCAGATGGCACTGTCATGTGGGCATCCCGCAACGGATCTTACGGGAAACTGGTAGTGATCGAGCACCACTCCGATTTCGAGACCAAGTATGCTCATCTTAACGATTATGCAACCGGCATCAGAAAAGGAACGAAAGTTCGTCAAGGTCAGATTATTGGCTATGTCGGTGCAACCGGCGGAGCAACAGGACCTCACCTTCACTATGAGTTTTTGGTGGGAGGAGTACACAAAGATCCAAGAACTGTTCTGGACCAATTGCCCCAGGCGATCGCGCTGGACGAAGGCGAAATGGCACGGTTTCGCGAACATACACGAGAAGTGATTCGCCAATTCGCAAGATCCAGGCCTGATGGACGCTTACTCAGCCTTAACAGCCAGACTGATAGACACTCTTTCGAAACCTTGAACTGAGAATATGGATGATGTTGCTTACTACATAGGCATTATCTCCGGCACAAGCATGGACGGGATAGATTGCGTTGTCGTGAGCCTGCGAAACGGACACTTAGATCTGCTAGCAACCCAATCCTCGAAATATCCTGATGAACTCAGGCTTAAACTCTTCGATGTCTGCGCGAATCCCACCCTGACACTACTCGAATTTGGTCAACTGGACATTGCCGTAGGCAAAGCGTTTGGGAACGCCATAAATCACCTGCTAGAAACCCACAAGATTCGGCCAGAAGCAATCACGGCGATAGGCAGTCACGGGCAAACTGTCTTTCATTCTCCGTCCTCTCAAGATGCATTCAGCCTTCAGATAGGCGATCCAAATACAATTGCTCACACCACAGGAATAACTACTGTTGCCGATTTCAGACAAAGAGATGTCGCGGCCGGGGGCCAAGGTGCGCCACTCGCACCGCTTTTCCATCAATTCTATTTTTATCATCCACGAGGCAGCCGATGCGTGCTGAATATAGGCGGCATTAGCAATATTACCTGGATTAATACTGAAGAACTTTCGACGCCCGTAGGTTTTGACACTGGCCCCGGAAATGCGTTGATGGATCTTTGGGTTACACAATGGCTCCAGCTTCCTTATGACGCCGATGGGGCATGGGCGGCAAGTGGTGCAGTCGATAAGGTCCTGCTTGATAGACTTCTTGCTGAGGACTATTTCCGAAGACCAGCGCCTAAAAGCACAGGTCGCGAGTTGTTTAACCACAAATGGCTGGAGGAATGCCTGAAAGGACTACATACCATTGAACCAGCGGATGTTCAGAGGACGTTACTTGAGTTGACAGCCCGTACTGTAGCAGATGCACTGTTAGAAACGCGGCCTGATAATGGGGGCAGCACTAAAGTTGAATTATTGGTCTGCGGTGGTGGGGCTTACAACAAAACACTGATGTGCCGATTACAGGAGTTACTTCCCGACTCAAGAGTCAGCAGCACTGCATCACACGGCATGCCACCGGATTGGATCGAAGCCTGTACCTTTGCATGGCTGGCATCCAAAACAATTAATAGAGAAAGAGTAGATACCAGATTGCTGACAGGCTCTCGAGAACCAGTAGTGCTGGGCGGCGTCTATTTCAGCTGAAATATAAATGTGCTACAAAGAGAATGACGATCCGCAGCCACATGTAGTGGATGCCATGGGGTTGTTTACCACGAACCGAGCGCCCTCAAGGTTTTCGACGTAATCGACCCTGGCACCGACCAGATATTGATAACTCAAAGGATCAACGAGCAATGTAGCGCCTTTATTCTCGACCACTGTATCTTCCTCAGAGACAGCAGTCTCAAAGCTGAACCCATATTGAAAACCTGAACAACCGCCGCCCGTCACAAAGACACGCAATTTAAGCTCAGGCTTACCCTCCTCGTCGACGAGCAATTTTACTTTTGAAGCAGCATTGTCAGTTAACGATATGATGACTGGTTCAAATGTTTGGACGCTTGCCATGTCTGAAAATTTGCCCCAGTTGCTCTATCAATAATCGAACGGTGATTATGATCTTACCCTAGTAATTTGGTCAACTATTAAGATCCAAACTGAACAAGACCATTTCGCATTCTATACAGAGGCAAGCATTGGATTTGCAAACGTCATGGCATTAGCGCTATCGAGTGAAGCCCTGATGTCTCGACACATCCAAACATAATATTCATATTCTGAACAGCCTGACCCGAAGCTCCCTTTACCAGATTATCAATGACAGAGAGCACCACAATGGTATTACTTGCACTGAGATAGTGAACGGCCAATTGGCAGATATTTGAACCCTTCACATTACGGGTTGCCGGCAAACCACCCTTTGGCAAAACATCAACAAACGGCTCATCCCGGTAGCGACGTTCGTATAATGCCTGGAGGTCATCAGCAGAAACATTGCCCACAGGTGCAGCATACAACGTTGCATTAATACCTCTGATCATGGGCACCAGATGCGGAATAAAAGTCAGACCTACATCGCTACCAGCGGCCAACTTCAAACCTTGAGATATCTCGGGAAGATGCCGGTGTCCAGCAACACCATATGCGCTGAAAGACTCTGATGCCTCTGCTAGCAAGCTTCCAACTGCAGCCTTACGACCCGCACCGCTGACACCTGACTTTGCATCGGCAATCAAGCGCATCGGGTCAATCAAACCCGCTTCAAGCAAAGGAATAAAACCCAGCTGAACAGCAGTTGGGTAACATCCGGGAACAGCAACCAGTTGTGCATGGCGAATTTTGTCACGATTGACTTCTGGCAGACCGTAAACGGCCTTTTCAATCAACTCTGGGCTTTCATGCGGCTCCTTGTACCAATGCTCCCATTCAGCGCGGTCCTTCAGCCTGAAGTCGGCGGAAAGGTCGACAATGCGGACTCCTCTTTCCATCAGGCTACGCGCTGACCGCATGGCGACATTGTGAGGAGTTGCAAAAAAGACCACATCACAGCGCGCAAGAACTTCATCATCCGGCGCAGTGAACGGCAGATCTACGTATCCTCTTAGATTCGGGAACAGTACTGAAACCGCCGTACCTTCCATTTCGCGTGAGGTTACAACTTCAATGCTGACGTCATCTCGTGGTGCCAGCAGTCTCAACAGCTCCACTCCTGTATATCCGGTAGCACCTACAATACCGACCTTGATCACGTTTCCCTCCAATACAATTTGTATCTCGCCTTAACAAAATCACTCGTGCATTCTATCATTGCCAATCTTTTATAAGTCGATTTTTGCTGTACGGTTTCGATGTACAACGGCATAATCCAAGCCCACTGGAAGTGATACAAAGAGGTGATAAACCATGGCCTGGATTGAAGCATTGCATATTATCTCTGTGATCTGCTGGTTTGCAGGGATTTTCTACTTACCCAGACTTTTTGTTTATCACGCCATGAGTGACGATCAAGTCAGCAAAGACAGATTCGTGATCATGGAACGAAAATTGTACCGCGGCATCATGACACCTTCCGCCATCGCCACGGTGATTTTTGGTGCCTGGCTTATTGCGTCCGCACCTGACTTTTATCTGCGACAGGGCTGGTTGCACGCAAAACTCGGCCTGGTGTTCTTGTTGATCATCTACCATCTGAGTTGCGGATGGTTCTGGGCAAGATTCCGCGATGGGCGCAATACGCACAGCCACGTATTCTTCCGATACTACAATGAAGTCCCCGTTATAGCACTGATAGCCATTGTAATTCTGGTCGTTGTAAAACCCTTCTGATACAGAATGTTTCTTGGCGGAGAACGTGTGCAGAGTCGAATCAAACCAATGGTGGTATGTATTTCAGGCCTCGACCCAACTGGCGGCGCAGGAATACAGGCAGATATAGAAACACTGGCTGCTATGGATTGTTTTGCACTGCCAATCATTAGTTCACTGACGGTGCAAACAACGAGTAACGTTCTGGAGACTCATCCGGTTGACCCGCATGTGCTGCGCCGGCAATTTGATGCTCTGATAGAATCGGGCCTTGAAATCAGCGCTATAAAATTGGGATTGATTGACAGCGCACAAACACTTCTGGGTATAGCGGAAATACTGAAACAACACAGCCAAATTCCCGTGATCGCTGACCCCGTGCTCAAAGCTGGCGGCGGCTATGAGTTCGTTAATCAACAGATGATTGACGATTATATTCAACATATTCTGCCCAGGTGTCTTGTACTGACCCCAAACATCCAGGAACTGAAACGACTCCGGCCTCTCGCCAGCACTGAGGATGCGGCGCTTGACGAGCTTTGTAGGCTCGGTTGCAAGTACGTATTACTCACTGGAACGCATCGCCACAGTGAGGACGTTTCTAATAGGCTCTTTAGTAGCAATAACCCAAAACTAGACAAGTCATGGTCTTGGCCACGCCTTGCATATGAGTATCACGGCTCAGGCTGCACACTCGCAAGCGCACTTGTGGCCGGCGTGGCACAAGGCCTTGATGTTGAATCAGCAGCTTTTAAAGCACAACAATTTACATGGGATGCATTGAATAGAGCGATACCGCGAAGACTGGGACAAAGCCTTCCTGACCGGCGTCACTCACAAGCAATCAGTCAGCCTCCTCAAGCCTCGCCTCTGCTAGAATATTCGCTCGAAAAATCTGGATCTTAGGCAGGACTTGATGTGGTAAATCAGAAATTGTTGTCTGGCCTGTATGCCATAACCGACGATGTTTTGATCTCAGAGCAATATCTGCTCTCAGCTTGTGAACAGGCGTTGATAGGTGGCGCCGGTGTCTTGCAGTATCGAAGCAAAACCAAAATTGATGGGCCTGCTTCGTTTGCAAAACGCCGGCAAACTGCTGTTGGACTGCGGGAGTTATGCCATCGCTACAATGCCTTGCTGATAATCAATGACGATCTGGATTTGTGCCAGGCGGCCGATGCCGATGGAGTAC
>CANHAR010000143.1 GCA_947458495.1 Gammaproteobacteria bacterium
ACATAGTCATAACCATAATCATTGGCAACACAGCTGAGATGGCCGGGATCACTGATGGCAGTCGCAGCCAACGGGGCGCGATTTTTACGGTACCTCCCAGTCAATTCTTCAGCAAAATGCATGGCATCACTCATTGATCCGCCATTGCCGCATGCGTAGATAGCTCCGCCACTTTCCAGCGTTTTCACCAACACGCTCACAGCGTTGTCAATCGACTGTAGATTTTCATCAGAGGCCAGAAAGCGCTTTAGGTAGTCGAGCGACTGCTCCAATGTTTCCAAAATGTGTTGTCTCATGACATGCAGCCCCTAATTGACAGCTTTCCAACCCTGTGTGATGGGATATCGACGATCTCTGCCAAATCCGCGTTCTGTCAATCGCACTCCCGGAGCACTCTGACGACGTTTGTATTCGTTCAAGTCTACCAGTCTGATTACCCGCAGGACTTCATCGGCATCAAAACCAAGCGCAGTGATATCGGCAGCGCTCAAGTCCTGTTCCACATAATAGGCCAGAATCTTATCAAGACGTTCATAAGGAGGCAGGTTGTCATCATCCCGTTGTCCTGGCGCCAACTCGGCGGTGGGTGGCCGGTCGATAACCTGCTGGGGAATAATCAGTTCTTCACCGTCATTTAGAGCGCACATGTTCCGGTAGCGCGCCAACGCATAAACAAACATTTTGCTGGCATCTTTTAGTACACCAAAACCACCCGCCATATCGCCATACAAGGTGCAATAACCGACGGCAACTTCGCTCTTGTTGCCGGTCGTTAACACCAGCGCTCCTTTTTTGTTCGAAATGGCCATTAGCATAACGCCGCGACATCGCGCCTGAATGTTCTGCTCGGCCAGCCCTGAAGGCAATCCGGCAAACTCGTCTGACAATGCCGACATAAAGGCATTAAAACTTTCTTTAATGGAGATGATGCTGAAGTTTACCGACAAACGTTCTGCCTGTTGCTTTGCCAAATGAATGCTCAGATCAGAGGTGTAAGTAAACGGCATCATAACGGCAGAGACGCGATCAGCGCCGATAGCATCAACTGCCACCGCCAGTGTCAGTGCCGAATCGATGCCTCCGGATAATCCAAGCAACACAGACTTGAAGTGGTTTTTGCTGACATAGTCACGAAGCCCCAGAACCATTGCCTGATAACTGCGCTGTTCCACGGATGGCAATGTGTGGTGAGCTGACAGGCGCGGCGTCAGTCGTTTTCCCTGATCGATCTCAAAGCTGACGGTAATCAACGCTTCAGCAAAACCCGGCCCAGGCACACTGACATTGCCGGACGCGTCCGATACCAAGGAGTAACCATCAAACACAAGCTCATCCTGACCGCCAACCAAGTTGACATACACAATTGGCACAGCAGCTTGTATTGATCGCTCTCGTAACAGATCAATGCGCTGTTCGAGCTTGTATTGACTGAACGGTGAGGCATTGATGTTGACCAGCAGATCGGCGCCAGCCTGCGATATCTGCTGAATCGGTGAACTGTTCCACAGATCTTCACAGATTGTGAACCCGATCTTTAAACCTTTGATGGTCGTCAGGCACGGCTGATGGCCAGGAGAAAAATACCGCAGCTCGTCAAACACCTGATAATTAGGCAGATGCTGCTTGTAGTAGCGTGCAACGCACGCTCCATCTACGATCACCGACAGCGCGTTATAAAGCTTACCCTGATCATGCTGAGGATGACCGATGATCAGTGCCGCCGGAATACATGCCTGTTGAATAGCAGACAACGCGGCGTCAATGCGTTCTTGCAGGGCGGGGCGTAACAACAAATCTTCAGGCGGATAGGAGGTCAGCGCCAATTCCGGAAACACAACCAGATCTGCGTCATAGCTGGCAACCGCCTCCTGGGAAATGCGGATGATACGCTCGGTATTTCCCTTGATATCACCGACCAACAAATTGATCTGTGCCATCACCACTATCAACTGCCCGTCCATCCTTACCTCTGTAAGACCCGTTGTTCACGTCCGCATACGCCATCTGTTTGTAAGCCTATTGTCGTTAAAGCACGCTCACAAGTAAATTCAGAATCCAAAGCTGGATGACTGCCGCAACACAGCCGGATCGTACGGTGACGGATCAATATCTGGTTTACGCCCGAGAATGATATCCACCAGCAACCGAGCTGAGGCTGGCGCCAGCACCAGGCCGTTGCGGAAGTGCCCGGCGTTGATATACACATTATCCAATCCGCGGATTTTTCCAATAAAAGGGACACCTCCCGGTGAACCCGGGCGTAACCCAGCCCACTGTGCGACCACCTCTGCATCTTGTAAGGCCGGCAACAGACTGACAGCGCTGGCCGACAGGCTGAGACGGGCAGATTTAGTGCTGGTTTTGTCAAAACCGCAATACTCCAAGGTGCTGCCAACCAAGATCAGATTATCCTCACGGGGAATCAGGTACCGGCCAGCACTCAGTACAATGCTGCGCAGCAATGACCTCTCTGTGCGATACAACAACATCTCACCCTTGACGGGCTCTATCTGCACTGGATCAGCGGACGACATTGCCGCAATCAACTGCCCCGCCCAGGCACCTGCTGTCACTATGATCCGGCCAGCATGTACCTGCAGCAATTGACCTGCATTATTGACGTGAGCCCCAATCACTTCGGAGCCCTTTGTTACCAATGAAACAAACTCGCAATGCTCTCGCAGTTCGGCAGCCGTTGAGCCCAGAACGGACGCGCGAAGAGCCTGCAGCAATCGCGGATTCCGGACATTTGCAACTGAAGGCATCCACATGGCATGACGACTGCCCGGGGCCAATGTGCTTTCGCGGGCGTAAATCTCATTTTCGCCCCACGCTCTGATATCGCGTTTATGCCGCTGCGACCAATCCAGAGCCTGTTGACGGTCATGTGCCTCCAGCATTAACAAGCCACACGCCCGATACTCCGGATCGATACCAGTTTCCGCAAGCAGTTGTGTAGACAACTCGGGATATACACTCTGCGCCTGGCTTGCCAAAGCAGTTACTGCGTCACAGTAGCGCCATGGATACAAGGGAGAAACAATCCCGCCACCGGCCCACGAGGCTTCTTTGCCCGACTGACCCCGATCAATCAGACAAACACTTGCCCCTTCCGCCAGCAATTCTCTTGCTACCAGTAATCCGGATATCCCGGCGCCCACAATCAGGAAATCAACCAAAAAAGCACCCCATCAGATCAACTGCTAGACTGAATACAGAGCCACGCAACATGTCATGTAGTTTGCTGATCACAAGAACAGGACAACCAATTTATGAGACAGGGCCACAGACTTACGAGCAAATCTGGCAACTTCTACCGCGGTTTTACCTTGATGGAGTTAATCCTGACTGTCGCTCTTCTGGCAATACTTGCTCAACTCTCACTGCCAGCTATGGATTTTCATCAACGCACTGAAGCGGATCGGGTATTCATGCAATTGTCTGCGCTGCTGACCAGTGCCAGGGCCCACTCCATTGCAACACACTCAGTGACCGTCATTTGTCCCAGCGATGGCGGCTCTGATTGTGACAGCAACTGGAGTGCAGGAGCAATTGCGTTTGCGGACTCAGACAATAATCGCCAACGCAGCGTTGACGAAGCGCTGATTGAGTTTATTGACTGGACAGCGGGTAACCACAGTCAATCTTCCGCGCTAAGAGGCACATTGCTCTGGCGCGCCTTTGGCAACCGCCAGTCCATCCGCATCGATGAACTTGGACTATTAAATGATCAGAACGGCAGCTTTACCTGGTGTCCTGCTGCGCAAACCGGACATGCCGCTCATCAAATGGTTATCAACTCGGCTGGGCGTATACGACTTGCAACCGATTCCAACAAGGACGGACAGCGGGAAGACAGCCAAGGCAGGCCGCTGACCTGTTGACCTGCTGACCTGCTGACCTGCTGACCTGCTGACCGGGCCACTCTCGGGAAAATCAGTTCAGCAGCACAGAGCCACGCTGCCAGAGCCTGTGCCTGGACAAAAAACTGGCCTGCTCACAATCTTGACGGCTTTCACAACAAACCCACCAGTAAGAACTGAGCCGCAACGCATGGCCACCCGAATCACTGGCTGGCGACGCATGCACGGTAAACAGCAAACCACACTGCGCGGTATTAAACTCTTCTTGTGTCCACAGTTCTGCAAAAGTCGCTGTTGATGCGCTGGTGTTACCTGACGCCTGTACGGATGACCAATAAGACACCGTTGCCGCCAATCCCTGTGTATTCAGTTGATGCCAGACCTCTTGTTCTGTCTGAATCAACTGACTCTCAGCATCTGTGAGCAAGCCGCCATGCTGAGCATAGGCAATTGTCATTTTCTGCCCCATTCCAGAGACTTCAATTGAAGTTAAAGCCATGATCGACAGTGCCGCAAGAAACACCATACAAATAATCAACACAGAACCAAAACAGTGTCTGACCGGACAGCCGAGTCTACTCATAGCTCTAGACTCCCTTGCCTGGAAGCAACACTAAAGGCAACTGTGCCAGCCGCGGCAGTAGCCGATGATGCCGCTGTCAGTGTTACCTCAAACTCCACGGCAACAATATTCCACCAGTTACTGATGTCTTGAGGTTCTACGCCAGTCACATAACGCAACGCACTGCCACTAGCTTCCGTTGTGGTGATGGTCAGTAAAGGCACAAGATGACTGACACCCTCTACCAATTCTTCGGACGCAGAGAATCTGCCGTCACTCAACTGCCGGCGGCGAAACAGGGATGGTGGATGAGCCGTATTGCCCGCCCGGTACCAGAGGAAAAACACATCAGCGATAACGCCAGGGCAACATGACTGCCTGATCCAAAACAGGTAAGAACCCGGCACAGCGGGTGGCGCCACAATGGGAGCGGAAGTACCCTGCTCCCAGATAAGCAAGGGTGGCCGGCACAAATTGCCAACGTCAATTCCCTGGCAAGACAGCACTGACGGCGATGACGGCATCGATGAGGGGTGTGTATACATAGCGTCACGCACACTGTGACTGAGCAAATGCCTGACTGATTCAGATTTTTGCAGCAGCTGGCTCAAGTCCTGCTGCTCCAGCGCGATCCGGTTGCTGAGTACAAACAATTGCAAAATCACCATCAGCAAACCCATCGCAATACTGCTGCTGATGAGCAACTCCAGCAAAGTAAAACCTGAATGCCTCAGTAAAGCGGGTTTCATATACCTATCCGGGTGATGACAGGTTCATCCGCATCCGCTAACCAGTTGATGGTAACTTGCCAGACCACCGTGAGCTGTTGCTGCTCTCGGTTAATGGTGACCTCAGCACCTGGCAACCGGGCCACGGCATTCTGCCGCCATACCCACAACTGACGCCGTGCGTACTGTTCGGCTGAACACGGCGCATCTATTGAACAAACACGTGTTGATACTGAGGTGCTGTTGAGTGAAAACTCGTCAAGCCTTCGAAATTCGTCAGGCGCGCTACGCACTCGTTCTGATAAATCCATCACCAGCACAAATGCGCTTTGTCGCTGTGATGCGGCGTGTGTTAACAGCAAACCATAATTGTGTAACTGCAGAACACTGGCAACACCAAGGCTGAGGATAATGGCTGTTGCCAATACTTCCATCAGGGTGGCCCCTTTTTGATTGCCAACCATCTGACTGCAAACCATTTGCCTGCACAACACCGCTGAATGAGGGTTGTCCGGCAGAATCCCTTTGCCCACGTTGCGTCCTCCTGACACTGATCCTGAAGGAGTATAGTTCAGGGCCACGGCTGTTTTGCAATTTCCAACCCAAGCTACCTATAATCCGCGCCTTCTTAACACCGACTCCCGGCGATCAGGTCGATAAGACATGGAATACGATATTTTTTTGCTGGGGGTACTGGTGCTGCTCGGCATGATTGCCGGTTGGATAAATACCCTCGCAGGGGGAGGCTCCAATCTGACTCTGCCTATGCTGATGGTCATGGGTCTGCCGGCTGATGTGGCAAACGCTACCAATAGGGTGGGGGTATTGCTGCAAAGTGTGGTGGCTGTCCGCGGATTTCATCATTACGGAAGGCTGGATACGCACTCAATTGTGCCGATTCTGGTGCCCAATCTGATTGGCGGAGTTTTTGGGGCGTTTCTGGCGGCCGTGACACCTGACGTTGCACTAAAACCATTGTTGCTGGGTACCGTGCTCACCATGTCCGTCATTATTTTGATTAAACCCGGTTTTTTGGCGCCTGAGCCCGGCACGCCGGTCAGGTCAGTCAGCGAACATCGCGGTGCGTGGTGGGGATTAGTCCTTGCGGGTGTTTATGGTGGTTTTGTACAGGCAGGAGTCGGGTTTATCTTACTGGCCGCTCTGGCGGGAGGACTGCGTTACGATCTGGTGCGCGCCAATGCACTGAAAATGGTCTGTTCAATTGCTGTGACAACCGTTTCGCTGGCAATTTTTATCTGGTTTGATCAGGTTGAATGGATACCCGGACTTATCTTGGCAGTTGGCACCATGACCGGCAGTTATTTCAGCGTGAGGTTTGCGGTTCGTGTCAGCCAGAACACTATCAAATGGTTTTTATTTGTTATGACACTGGTGTCATGCGCTGCTGCTATATTTTTCTAAACCTGCACGCGGATATTGCCCAACAGTATTGAAATGGCCGCACCACCCAGCATTTGACTGCGCTCGACGGTGATTCTGCCTCCGTAACTCTGCACAATATCCGCAACTACCGCCAATCCGATACCTTGTCCCTGTGCCAGCGTATCAAGCCTTACTCCGCGCTGCAGAACACGATCGCTGTCTTCCTGCCCAATTCCAGTGCCATTATCCTCGACAATCAATTGCAACCGCTGCGGTGAGTTACTGACCAGTGTGCAACTGACATTCACCTTGCCATGCCCATACTTGCAGGCGTTATCCAACAAATTGCCCAGCAACTCCATCAGGTCACGCTCATCACCCAGAAACAACAAACGTGCATCGATTTGCTGCTCGAATTCAACTGATTTGCTGGCATACACCTTTTCAAGCGCACGGCAGATCTTCGAAACAGCGTCCTTGATGTTGACCTGGCTGGCCAGACTGCCCACGGCTCCAGACCTCACGGCTCGCTGTAACTGATAACTGATAATTTGATTCATGCGGTCGAGTTGTTCCTGCACCATTGCCACACGCTCTATGCGCTCTGCGTGTTGCAAAGATGGTTCCGCACTGGCCGATACTTCTCCCTGTATCACCGCCAATGGCGTCTTCAGACTGTGCGCCAGATCCCCAAGGGTGGTGCGATAACGCGTCTGTTGTTTGCGCTCAGACTGTATCAGCAAGTTAAGATTCTGCGTGACCGAACTCAGCTCGCTAGGATAGTGGTTTCCCAGAGACTCCGCGTGTCCGCTTTCAATAAGCGCCAGATCACGCGCCAATCTGCGCAGCGGTGACAGTCCCCAGCGCAGCAGCAGTAACAGCGAGA
>CANHAR010000144.1 GCA_947458495.1 Gammaproteobacteria bacterium
GGGTTTACGATTCTTATACCGAGATGCTCATCACTGAAGCCTCTTTGCCGGCGGGCGAACGCATGCAGGCAGTCGCGATTGTCACGCCCAACCACCTGCATGCCGCACCAGTGATACTGGCCTTGCAGCACGGCTTTTATGTCATTGTCGACAAACCCCTGGCGTTGAGCGTGGAGCAGGCGAAACAGATCGCCCTGGCACTGCAACAATCCACCTGCAAACTGGCACTCACACATACCTATGCCGGTTACCCGATGATCAAAGAGGCACGTCACCGTGTTGCCAGCGGGCAGTTCGGCAAGATCCGTAAAATTCTGGTTGAGTATCCACAAGGATGGCTAAGCACCGCGCTGGAAAGCAGCCATCACAAACAAGCTTCCTGGCGCACTGACCCGGGCAAAGCGGGCGCTGGAGCCGTCGGTGATATTGGCACGCATGCAGCCCATCTGGCGGAGTACGTCAGTGGCCTGAAGATCACCGAGGTGTGTGCCGAGTTAAATGCTGTGGTTCCCGGCCGGCAACTGGATGACGATGCCAGTGCGCTGCTGCACTTTGAACACGGCGCCAGCGGCATGTTGATTGCCACACAAGTCGCCGCCGGTGAGGAGAACAATGTTCGCCTGCGCATCTATGGCGAACTGGGCGGGCTGGAGTGGTCACATCAGGACAACAACCTGTTACGGGTAAAAATGAGCGGGCAGCCCGAGCAGATTTATCGCAGCGGCGCGGCCGGCCTGTGTACGGCGGCCAATCTGGCGACACGTTTGCCAGCCGGGCATCCGGAAGGATTTATTGAGGCCTTCGCCAATATTTATAGCGCCTTTGCTCTTGATGTGTGCGGCAAGGGCAGCGCTGATCAGGACTACCCATCGATAGAGGAAGGCCTGCGTGGCATGGCGTTTATCGAGACCATGATGCGCTCGGCAGCCAGCAACCAGAAGTGGACCACCGTTGAGGTTTAAGCGTTTATGACACCCGCACCCAAAACCACCCCCAAAACCATCAAAGGCCCCGGTATTTTTCTGGCGCAGTTTGCGGATGACAAAGCGCCGTTTAACACCATTGACAGCATTTGCGAGTGGGCCGCCTCGCTGGGTTATAAAGGCATACAAATCCCGACCTGGGACAAGCGTCTGATTGATCTGCAGCGGCTGGCCGAGAGCAAAACCTATGCAGACGAATACAAAGGTCGCATCAACGCGTACGGGCTGCAGATCACTGAACTGAGCACACATCTGCAAGGCCAGCTGGTCGCTGTGCATCCCGCTTATAACGACATGTTTGATGGGTTTGCGCCCGAGCAGCTGCGTGGCAATCCCGCAGCGCGCACTGAATGGGCGGTCGATCAGGTAAAAATGGCCGCCAAGGCCAGCAGACATTTGGGGATCAATGTGCACGCCAGTTTCCCCGGCGCACTGATGTGGCATACCGTTTACCCATGGCCTCAGCGCCCGGCGGGGCTGGTGCAGCAGGGTTTTGCAGAACTGGCGCGGCGCTGGCTGCCCATCCTCAACGTGTTTGATGAACAGGGCGTGGATGTGTGTTACGAAATTCATCCCGGCGAAGACTTGCACGACGGTATCAGTTACGAGCGTTTTCTGCAGGCCAGTGGCAATCACCCACGTGCGCGCATCCTGTTTGACCCCAGCCATTTTGTATTGCAGCAGCTGGATTACCTGCAGTTCATCGACATCTATCATGAAAAGATCGGTATGTTTCATGTCAAAGATGCAGAATTTAATCCCAATGGGCGCAGCGGCGTGTACGGTGGGTATCAGGACTGGATTGACCGCCCGGGTCGCTTCCGCTCGCTGGGTGACGGTCAGGTGGATTTTGTGGGCATTTTCAGCAAACTCTCGCAATACGGCTATGACGGCTGGGCGGTCATGGAATGGGAGTGCTGTATCAAACATCCAGAGCAAGGCGCGGCGGAAGGCGCACCCTTTATCAACAGCCATATCATTCAAGTCACCAACAAAGCCTTTGATGATTTTGCCGGCCAACAGCCGGACGCAGCTCTTAATCGCAAAATTCTTGGCATTTAATTCGCACGGAGTGGGTATTCCCTATGATCAAACGACTGTTAATGGTGTCTCTGCTAACTGCACTGAGTAGTGCGGTATTTTTTTCGATCGTCCCTGAGTCGCAGCTCAACGCTCAGTCTGCTGACAATGCAGGCTCAGAAAACTGGATCACCTTGTTTGATGGCAGCTCGACAGATGAGTGGCGTCTCTATAATCAAACAGATTTTCCAAACGAAGGCTGGCAGATTGAAGATAACACGCTGGTTTTCAGACCACGCGAAGACCGCCAGCCAATAGGCGACATCATCACCAAACGCATCTTCCGCGATTTTGATCTGCAGCTGGAATGGATGGTTGAGCGCGGCAGCAACAGTGGCATTTTTTATCACGCACTGGAACAACCAACACAGAGAATTTACTGGTCAGCCCTGGAAATGCAGGTGCTGGACGATGCCAATCACCCGGACAGTTTTTTAGGTGTCAACGGCAATCGCCAGGCCGGCACCTTGTATGACCTCATTCCCATCAGTCCAAAAACCGCCAAACCATTTGGTGAATGGAATCAAGCGCGAATTGTTTCCCAAGGGCCGGTGGTTGAGCATTGGTTAAACGGGGAGATGGTGCTGCGTTACGAACGCTGGACAGTGGCGTGGTTTGAGATGCTGCGTAACAGCAAATTCAAAGATCACAATGAGTTTGGTGCTATGCAGCAGGGTCATATCGGTCTGCAGGATCACGGCGACGTTGTCAGATTCCGCAACATCCGCATCCGGGAATTGTAAGTTTCCCGGAGCGGCCCGCGTTTTTTATACGTTGAGATTGCGCATGTACTGTGCGTTATCACGGCTGCTGTCGATCGGGGTGGTGCCGGCAAATGCTTCCTGCTCGACAATGAAGTACTTCATGCCCAGTTCTTTGGCAACCGGCAGAATCGACGCGTAATCAATAAATCCGCGGCCCAGCGTGGTGGATGCCGTGAAGGAACCAGACGGCTGATCCGGCAATCTGTCCTTGACGTGAGAGAAGGTAAATCGCCCAGGGTATTTACGCAGCCACACCAGCGGGTCCTGTCCGGCAGCAACCAACCAGAAGATATCCAGTTCATACTCCACCAGCGCCGGATCGGTGTTCTGCATGATGACATCGTGCGGAATCTGACCGTCCATCTCAAAAAATGAATAATGGTGGTTGTGATACCCGAACTTCAGACCAACATCACGGCAGATTTCACCACAGCGATTAAAGCGCTCAGCAAAGCGTCGATACTCATCCAGCGATTCCTGCGGCCCTATCATCGGGCAGATCAGGTACTCCATGCCGGCTTCCGCCGCCTGCGCAGCTTTTTGCTCAAAGTTCTCTTCGATGCTGCAATGGCTGGCCACCAGATCCATGCCCAGGTCAGTCACAAACCGGCCAAATTCTGCAGGGGTTTTGCCCCAGAACATGCCCATCGGGCCTTCGTAACTCTCGATCTGTTTATAACCAAACGAGGCTAACTGGGTGATCACCGCATCCGGCGCTGCCGGCAGCACTTCGCGCAGTGTGTAAAGCTGGATACCAAACGGGTTAGCGGCCTCGGCGGCCCGCGCCAGCGCACTGAAACCTGCCAGTTGAGTGGCGCCGGCCAATAGCCCGGCAGAGCGTAAAAAATGTCGTCTGTTCATTGCATGTCCTCAGCATCACTCTTTAGATAGACCAGGCGGTTTCGCCCTTCACATACGGGTATTCACCATCAAAGCGACCTGGCACCGGCACCATTCTCAACACACCGGTCTGTACTTGCTCAGTGGTGAAATAACTGAAAATCGTCAGCTGTTTCATCATAATAAAATAGTGCGCAGTGACACCGTGCGGCTCCTGATATAGCAGCGCGGTTTGATTGAGCGCGTTCAAAAACTCCGCACGCTGCTCAGCCGGCAGATTCTCAAACGATTGCCCGTAACGCGCCAGCGTGTCGCTGCGGATGGCTGCCAGTCCATTATGGAATTCCTGCTGATCCAGGTCCTCGTAGGTATTGTTGACCAACCTGACAATCATCTCTGGCACACCCACATCTTTAGCGCCGGGAGTGGTGGTGCGCGGAAAAATAGTCTCGGCGATTTCCGCGAGCAAAGCCTGGTCACTGTCTGATAACTCCATGCCACGCACTGGACTGGCGCTGCTGCACGCGCTCATCAGCACCGGACTGCCAATCATGGCGTAACCGGTGACCGAGGCGATCATCTGCAAAAGTTCTCGTCTGTTCATGATTACAGATTTCCTCGTTTGAGTTCCTGTACCGCAAAATCGGCGGCGCGCGCTGTCAACGCCATGTAGGTCAGCGACGGGTTAACACAGGATGCTGAGGTCATACAGGCGCCATCGGTGACAAATACGTTTAGTGCATCCCACACCTGGTTATTGGCATTTAACACTGACGTGCGCGGATCACGCCCCATGCGCGCAGTGCCCATTTCGTGGATGCCCATGCCCGGCGCGTATCCCACATCACGGCCCTGCACGTCTTTGACTCCGGCGGCCTCCAGCATCTCTTCAGCATCGGCAACCATGTCGCGGCGCATGGCGTATTCGTTCGCTTGCATAGCGACATCAAACGACAGAATCGGCAATCCCCACTTGTCAGTTTTATCGCGGTTCAGATAAATACGGTTTTCGTGGTAAGGCAGCATTTCGCCAAACGCGGTCATACCAATTGTCCAGTGGCCAGGTTCGGTCAGTGTGTGCTTGAGGTCCGCGCCAACATTCATTTCTGCAATCGTGCGTGACCAACCGGTACGACTGGCAGCACCCTGATAACCAAAACCACGCAGATAATCGCGTTTTTCATTGCCCAGATTACGGAAGCGTGGCACGTAAAAACCATTGGGGCGACGACCATAGGTGTATTTATCGTCGTAGCCTTCTACTCGTCCTGCCGCGCCGAGCCTGAAGTGGTGATCCATAACATTGTGACCCAGTTCACCGCTGCTGCTACCCAGCCCATCAGGCCACACATCGGTGGCAGAATTCATCAGAATCCAGGTGGTGTTAAAGGTCGACGCGTTGAGGAAAATGATGCGCGCTTTGTACTCAATGACTTCGTTTGTTTCAGCGTCCACCATTTCCACACCGGTAGCACGCTGAGTGTCTTTGTCATACAACACGCGGGTAACAATCGACCAGGGGCGCAGTGTCAGATTGCCGGTCGCCATGGCTGCTGGCAATGTTGCTGATTGAGTGCTGAAAAACGCGCCATAGGAACAACCGCGCCAGCAGCGATTGCGGTACTGGCACTGCACACGATTTTGCTCAGGGCGAGACTCAGTGAGGTTAGCGGTGCGGCCAATAAACAGATGACGATTACCGTTGTAATGCGCCTTGATGCGCGCCGCCACGTCTTTTTCAACGATGTTCAGATCCATCGGTGGCAGGAAATTACCATCGGGCAAAACGTCCAGACCCTCCATGGAACCGCTGATGCCTGCAAAGCCCTCAACGTAGTGATACCAGGATTCCAGATCTTCGTAACGGATGGGCCAGTCGATGGCGATGCCTTCACGCGCATTGGCTTCAAAATCCATACGGTTCCAACGGTAACTCTGCCGCCCCCACAACAGCGAACGGCCGCCGACCTGATAGGAACGGTACCAGTCGAAACGCTTTATTTCTTCGTAAGGCGACTCGTTTTCATCTGTCCACGAGCCAAAGGTGGATTCATTCAGCGGATAGTCACGACGAAGTACCGGGTAGTTGGCCAGCATCTCGCGAGTGGGGCGGTCGCGATGCGGAAATTCCCAGATTTCTTTGTTCTCGTTGACGTAGTCTTTGACATGCTCAAGGCTGCGGCCGCGTTCCAGCATCAGCACTTTGAGGCCTTTTTCGGTCAGCTCTTTTGCGGCCCAGCCACCGCTGATTCCCGAGCCAACAACAATTGCATCGTATTCATTGTTTTCCATAAGGACCTGCTTGTTATTTTTTTATGAATGGGTCGAGCATAAACTCCTCAACTCTGTTCGTCTATGCCGATTGTGATATTGTTAATCCATAATTCCAACGAACGGAGAACACCGATGAAACCCCTGCTGACTGCCATTCTGCTGATTGCTACCGCCACATTTAATCTATCTCATGCGCAAATACCCGCCTCGGGCAAACCCAATTTTGTGGTGATCATGGCAGATGATCTCGGGTATGGTGATCTTGGCATTTACGGGTCTACCCTGATCAAAACCCCGCACCTTGATCGCATGGCGGCTGAAGGCATGCGACTGGACAGTTTTTATGCCAGCGCCAACACCTGCACACCGTCTCGCGGCGGACTGCTGACAGGGCGTTACCCGATACGGTTGAATCTGGTAAACGATGTCGCCCGGCCGACCAATGACATTGGATTGTCGCCGGATGAAATCACCATCGGCGAGGCATTGCAGGCAAACGGCTACGCCACCGCGATGATTGGCAAATGGCACCTGGGCCACCAGCCGGAGCGTTCCCCGATTCACAACGGTTTTGACGAGTTTTATGGCTTGCTGCACAGCAATGACATGCACCCGCTGGAACTGTATCGCGGCGAACAGGTCATCGAAAATCCCGTTGATCAATCGACACTCACCGCGCGCTACACCGCAGAGGCGGTACGCTTTATTGAAGACAATCAGCAGCAGCCGTTTTTCCTGTATATCCCGCACACCTTTCCGCATGCACCCCTCTATGTGTCGGAGCAGTTCGAGGGGCAGTCGGATGCAGGACTTTACGGCGACGTTGTTGAGGAAATGGACTGGAGCACTGGCGAAATTCTGGCCACGCTTGAGCGACTGGGGCTAGACGACAATACCCTGGTCATTTTCACCTCGGATAACGGCCCGTGGATGGAAGGCAGCGCCGGACATTTACGTGACCGCAAAGGTGTCGCCTGGGAAGGTGGCGCGCGCGTGCCCTTTATTGCGCGCTGGCCCTCGGTTATTCCGGCAGGTCAGGCCAGTGACGAGCCGGTGATGAATATTGATCTGTTCCCGACACTGATGGCGCTGGCCGGTGCTGAATTGCCAACTGATCGAGTAATCGATGGTAAAAACATCATGCCAGTGCTGAGTGAGGGAGCAGCGTCTCCACACGAAGCGCTGTTCCTGTTTCAGAATGACCGCATTGCTGGTGTGCGCAGTGGCTCCTGGAAACTGGTGCTGGAGTCCAATTACCTGAGCGCCATGACACGTTTTGATCATCCGGGTTCGCAATTTGGCACTGAAGGTTTACTGTTTGACCTGGCGCTGGACCCCTCGGAAACCTACAGCTACGCACGCGAAAATCCCGATGTGATGGCGCGTCTGCATCAGTATCTGGAGCAGGCTAAACAGAATCTGAAC
>CANHAR010000145.1 GCA_947458495.1 Gammaproteobacteria bacterium
CTTGTCTTCACACACATCACAGCGCACACATTCCTTGAAGTCAATTTTTTCGCGCTGTATGGCGCCGGTCGGGCAGGCATGTTCGCACACCGTGCACACGGTACATTGCTTCACGCGCTTGATGCGCAGCGGACTGACCAATGACACCACCCCGAGCGCAGCGCCCAGCGGGCACACATAACGGCAATAAAATCGCGGCACCACCACGCAGGCCAGCAGAATGGCGGCCAAAATGGCAAACAGTACCGCCGAGCCACTCAGGAAAAACAACGTGCCAAAGGGCTCAAAATACGGGAACACTTTGACGTTATTAAAACCGACTGCCATCACCAGAATAAACGCCAGGATAGCGTACTTCACGTACAGGCCATTCAGATGCCAGGCCTTGGGTATGTTGATGGATTTTTGCAGCGGAGCCAGCCAGCGCTTGGGAGTAAAGCGGGTAATGATGTCCTGCACTGCGCCAAACGGACACAGCGCGGAACAGAACAGCCGTCCCCAGATCAGCGTGGTGACCAGCGTAAACACCACAATCATCAAGACCGGCAGATTGTTCAGGAAAATCGATGGGCCCTGAGTGGCCGCGCCGGTGATGTGTGACACCGACAAAAAGCCGCCGTCAATAATGCCCAGATACACCAGTGTTGCGGTCAACGCCGTCCAGCGCAGTGCCGCACGTTTGGTAAAAAATGCCGCCAGTGCCAATGCAAACACCAGAGACAGCAGAATCACCTGGTCCCATGGCGTAACACCCCACGGCGGATCGTTAAAAAATTTCAGAATGGCACTGTTTTCTGCGCGCAGGATGCTGGCAATTTCACGTTCGCTGAGAATCGGATCGTTTTGCGCCAGCTGCAAACCTATGCCGACCGCCTGATAGCTCAGTTCATAGGGTTCCAGGCTACCCAGCGGCTGGTAGGTGAAGTTGATGGGCTGGGTCGGGTCAATCCAGTCGTCCAGCACAACGGCGCCCGCAAATTCGGCGCGATTGGTGATCATGCCGGCATCGGCATTACCGGCTGTCACCAGGCGATTGGGCAACACCCGACGCGTGGGCGCATCGCCCTGTTGGATGGTCAGTCGATCCTGGCGGAACTGGCCAAAGCCTTCACCGCCCACCGCCAGTAAAATCATCTGAGCGCCGCCAAGACGGGAACTGGCATCCCGCTCGGCACGTGCATAGGCGGTGCGGCCAATAAAAAACTCACCCAGGGCTTCGTGTCCAAGATAGGTAAACGTCAGTTCCAGCTGGCTGCCACCAGGAACCGGCATCACCAGTTGTTTGACCACGCCCTGATCGATCAGATCCTGCCAGCTGTACTGGCTCATTTCTTCGAGCACGCGTGCAGTACGCGCACGATCCACCGGATTGCCGGGCACAAAGTTATTGTGTGCTTCGGCCACACGTCGGGCCGCTTCACGCACGCCACGGGTGATGGCAAAACTGGTCACTGTGGCGCCGGCAATGCCGTCAATGTCACGCAGCAGACGGAACTCATCAGCCACGTGTTTGTTCTGCAGCTGCGCCTGAAACACCGGGTCGGCAGCAAAGTCCCCAATGGTGTTGGTATAGGATTCTACATAGTCGAGCAGCTTGAAGCCGCTGACCTGATTGTCGGTATTCACTCCAATCAGCATATCCAGCGGTGCGCTGTAACCGCGCTCTTCCGGCGGCACATCAGCACTGAGAAACACATAACCCACCAGCTCCTGTTGACCGTTTTCCGGGTTCTGCCGGTAGCCTCGGTAAACCGGTGGTTCACCTTCTTTTTCGGAAAAACTCTCGGCTCCAGGCAGCACCTGAAGCAACCATTCCGGTTGTAGTTCAGTCGTAAACGGCGTCCTGACCGGATTGCCCTCAACAGGCTGACGGGCGGGTTGAGCCAACAGCGATTGACTGAACAGGGTGATTAACAAAAAGCTAAGAAACAAAAAGCAGAGTAACAGAGGGTTGAGTAACAATTGTCCGGGTAACTCAAAACTGACAAGCCGGGGGAACAAGCGGGTATAGCGGTTGAACGACATAAATGAATTCCACAAACGGGTTGATTACCACGACCTGAGCCCCGCTAATATACCCGTGACTGTGCTGGCGCTCCAACAAACGCCACACTTTGTCATAACTGCTCACATGTGGTGGCACCTGTAGCGCCAGCTCCCTGCCAGTTGCCTGGCTAATTCTACAAATTGCTGTTGATTTCCACATCGTTAAGAAAGCGCGTGGACTCGCCCATGCGATAGGCGTAAATCACCGAAAATGACAACACGTTCTGCACGTAATTGCGGGTTTCAGTAAACGGAAGGGTTTCAATCCAGGCGTCCAGCGGCAAGGGGTTGCTGCTGGTTTGACGCAGCCATTGCCGTACACGACCGGGTCCGGCGTTATAGGCAGCTGCTGCGACGGCACGATTGCCGTTAAAGTCTTCCAGTAACTGCGCCAGATAACGACTGCCCAGTGCAATGTTGACCTCGGGTCTGAGCAGATCCTGATCATTATTGATGCGCATACCGGCACGGGTGGCGGTTTCCCGTCCGGTGGCGGGCATCAGCTGCATAAGCCCGAGGGCGCCAGCGCTGGAGCGCACGTCGTGCATAAAGGCGCTTTCCTGTCGGGCAATGGCAAACAATAACTGTTGTGAGACGTCCAACTGCGTGGCAGCGCTGGCAAACAGGTCGCCATACGCCAGCGGAAAGCGCAGTTGCAGGTCGTCCCAGTACTCGGCGCGGATCATGGCCTGTATGCCATTGCGGTGCCAGCCCCAGCTGTCAGCCATCAGGCCGCTGCTGACAATCTGGTCGGCACTCAGGGTGCTTTGTGCAAACTGCCACTCGCTGCGCGCACTGAACTCCTCACCAAGCACGTACAATTCGTGAGCCCGTTGCACCGCAACATTGTTATACAGCTCGCTTATCTCCTGGGGCCGCACCGGCACCGGGCGGTCAACAAGTTCATAGGGCAAGCCCAGTTTATCGGCGGAGAGGAATCCATAGAAACCGCGGGTCTGTGCCAGCTCGTAATACAGTTGTTCGGCCTCGGGCAGCGCACTGTCATGGTCAACACCGGCCGCATTGAGTTGCTCCAGCGTGCGCGCCCACCAATATTTCCAGCGCTCACTGCTCTGCGCCTGCGCAGGCAGGCGGGGAATCCACGCGGCCATGCGTTGCCAGTCCTGTGCGCGAATGGCATCTCGCAGAATCCAGCTCACCAGTGTTTCGGAGCTCAGCTCAGGCTCGTTCACCAGCATCGCCTCGGTGTCTGCAACCAGACCCTGCTGTAGCCCGCGTTGGGCAATAAACTGTTTGCTGGCAATCAGTTCGTCAGCGCTGAAACTGTGGACAGCGTGATGTTGTTCGAGTGCGCTCAGGGCCTGTGGTGCATCCGCCTGCGCCAGACGACGCACGCCATGCAGGATCATCTCGCGGACTTCCGGCACAGTCTCACTCAGGCCTGTCTCTGTCAGCAGGCGTTCCGGCTGCTCATCGATACGCAAATACAATTCGGACAGGCGTCGCTCGCGCTCGGGCATCAGCCGTGACACATAACGGGCCAGCCCCATTTGCCGGGATTGCAGGGTTTTGCTAAAGCGTTGCCAGGCGATGTCCGGCTCCAGGAAGCCTTGCGCCAACCATGTCTCAAATACCGGGTCACAGTCATTGGGCTGTGAATAGTCGACGTTCCATAAGGGCGCAACGTCTACTAACGCAGCGGTGTTGCCAAGTTCAATCTGCGCGCGCAAAGCACGGCAGGTCAGGGTGGTATTGGTGTTTTCGGCGCGATGGTAACGTGCCACATCGCTCCAGCGGCCCTGATCGGCCAATACTGAGACCCACTCACGCTCAAGGCGGTTGCCCAGCAAAGAATCACGATGGCGGGATAAAAAGTCATCAACCGGCGTAAAGTCATTTCCGCGCTGCGCCAGTGCTGACAGAGACGGGCGCAAGGCGTTGAACTCAAGATAAATTTGTAAGGGATAGTCTTCAAGCTGTGCCATCAGCGCCTGCAGCTCTGCGCTTTGGCCGCGGGATTGTGCCTGCACAGCTTGTTGATACAAGGCGCGCTGCTGGACTAACATGGGGTCGTTAGCCATGCGGTTGTTGGCGCTGGGGTCGTTGGCAAGAATGTTATCGCTTGATTGCGCCAGCAGACTGGGTGCAAACAAACTGGTGATGAGGGGCAGCAGGAGCACAAAAGCCCTTGCTGTCAATCGCCGGGCCACAGGGTTAATCCAATTATTTGTCACAGAAATGCAATATTGCATGCAGTACCCTCGAGCAACAGGATAATCTTGATGCCTGACTTTGCACTGCATCCATCCATCTCCCGGAAGTTCAACATGTTCAAACGTGGCGTCATCACCAGTGTGTTTTCTGCATTTTCCGTGTTGGCGGCGCCGCTGGCGACGGCCGACACTCAGGTCAAGATTATTGCGTTTAATGACTTTCACGGCAATCTGTTCAGCGCTGGCAGTGTTGAAGGTGTGCCGGTGGGGGGTGTTGACGTGTTTGCTGCCTACGTGGACCGGCTCAAGGCGCAAAACCCATTCAATGTGGTGGTGTCGGCCGGCGATCTGATTGGTGCCAGTCCACTGGTGTCTGCACTGTTTCATGATGAGCCGACCATCGAAGTGATGAACAGACTGCGGCTGGATTTTAACGCCGTTGGCAATCATGAGTTTGATGATGGGTCTGATGAGCTGCTGCGCATGCAACATGGCGGTTGCCACCCGCTGAATGAGAATACGTGTCAGGGCGCGGCGGTTGGCACCCCCGTGCCATTTGAAGGTGCGCAGTTTGGTTTTCTGTCCGCGAACGTGGTGGTTGAGCAGACCGGCGAACCCCTGTTTCCGGCGTATGGTGTGAAAACCTTCGGCGAACATGACATTGCGTTTATTGGTCTGACGCTGGAGGGCACACCCGATATCGTGATGGCGGAAGGCATCAGTACGCTGCAGTTTCTGGACGAGGCGCAGACCATCAACGCGCTGATTCCACAAATCCGCGCGCAGGGCATTGAGGCTATTGTGGTGTTGATACATGAAGGCGGTTTACGGCCCGAGGCGTCGGGCATGGTTGACAGTTGTATGGAAGATATTGGCAGCTCCGATCTGGTGATGCCTATTGCGGAGATTGTTGCCCAGCTGGATGACGCTGTTGATCTGGTCATTACCGGCCACAGTCCCGTGGCATACAACTGCAATATCCCCAACAGTGCCGGCCGTTTGATTCCGGTCAGCCATGCACAGGGCGCGGCATCTGTGGTATCCGATATTGATGTGATGCTGGATGACGTCAGCGGTGATATCACCGAGGTCCGCGTACGCAATCTGTTGGTCGAGCAGAATGAGTCAGTGATACCGGTGCAGGAGATTACCCGTCTGATTAATGCCTACAGTGATCTGGCACAACCCTTGGCGGATCGGGTGATTGGCGTGATGACAGCGGCGGTGACACGCGGCGCCGATCCGCTCACCGGACAGAGTGATGCGGGCAATATGATCGCAGACGCGCAGCTTGCGGCCACCCGATCACCCGAGACGGGCGGGGCGCAGCTGGCGCTGATGAATTCCGGTGGTGTGCGAGCCAACATGAATGCAGAGCTGTATCCCGGCCATATCACCTACGGCGCCATTTACGCCATGCAGCCGTTTGGTAATTCGCTGGTGACCATGACCTACACGGCCCGTCAGCTCAAGGATGTACTCGAACAACAATTCCCGGGCTGTCTGGGCCGCAGGCAACGCACCATGTTGCAGGTATCTGCCGGTTTCAGTTACCAATTCAACGAAAACTTGCCTGAGTGCAACAGAATTGTGGAAATGACCCTAAACGGACAGCCCCTTGTGCAGGCCGGTGAGCTGGTGGATCCCGAGTTGCCGGTCAGGGTGACGGTTAATAACTTCATTGCAGATGGTGGCGACGCATTTTCTGCCTTGGGAGTTGGTGCTGACCGCCTTGCCGGCATGTTGGATATTGATGCGCTGGAACAGTACCTTGAACAATTCAGTGGGCCTGACTCCGCGTACAATCCTGCTGCGCAAAGTCTGGGCAAGCCACGGGTGCGCAGTTTGCAGTGACAGCAGTCCGGGCAGCGGCCGCCTTTTCCTGCTGAGCGCCAAAGTGCTATGATCCGCGCACTTTACACCTCCTGTCCGCTGTCCCGGACTCATGATCAGGAATCACTATGTCAGTTGATGGTTCAAAAATAATTTATACCGAAACCGATGAAGCACCCCGTCTGGCCACTTACTCCCTGTTACCCATTGTCAGAGCCTTCACCCAGGCGGCCGGTGTGTCGGTGGAGACCCGCGATATCTCCCTGGCCGGTCGCATCATTGCCAACTTCCCAGAGTTCCTGAAGCCAGAGCAACGTATTGGCGATGCCCTCACAGAACTGGGCGAACTGGCCAATACTCCACAAGCCAATATCATCAAACTCCCGAACATCAGCGCCTCAGTGCCACAACTGGTGGCGGCCATCAAAGAGCTGCAATCACAGGGTTACGCGCTACCGGATTATCCAGTGGACGCAAAAACGAATGCAGATGTGGACGTCAAATCACGTTACGACAAAATCAAAGGCTCGGCGGTAAACCCGGTGCTGCGCGAAGGTAACTCTGACCGCCGTGCGCCGGCCTCGGTGAAAAATTACGCCAAAAAGCATCCGCACAAAATGGGTAAATGGTCCACGGCGTCCAAAACCCATGTGGCACACATGAACGATGGTGACTTCTATGGCAGCGAGCAGTCAGTGACTTTTGCCGCCGCTGATGAACTCAGAATTGTGTTCAAAACCGCTGGTGGCGAGCAGGAACTGCGCAAGCCGGTGAAAGTCATTGCCGGCGAAGTGGTTGATACCGCACGTATGAGCGCCGCGCAGCTGCAGGCATTTTTTGCCAAAGAAACTGCTGCCGCAAAAGCTGAAGGCGTGTTGCTGTCTCTGCACCTGAAAGCCACCATGATGAAGGTCTCTGACCCGATTATGTTTGGTATTGCCGTGAAGGTATTTTTTGCACCGGTATTTGCCAAACATGCCGCCGCCTTGAGTGCGCTGGGTGTTGATGTCAACAACGGTTTTGGTGATGTGGTTGCCAAAGTAGCCACGTTGCCCGACGCGCAACGTGCACAGATCGAAGCCGACATTCAGGCGGTTTACAACAGCCAGCCAGAACTGGCCATGGTCAATTCCGACAAAGGCATCACCAACCTGCACGTGCCCAGCGACGTCATTATTGATGCCTCGATGCCCGCCATGATTCGTGACTCCGGCAAGATGTGGGATCGCAAAGGCGAGCGTCAGGATACCAAGGC
>CANHAR010000146.1 GCA_947458495.1 Gammaproteobacteria bacterium
CAGTGAAATAGCTGTTAAAAAAGGGTAGCCTTGAAGCTGCCCTTTTTTTATGGCGCAACCATCGGGTTAACCTATGCACATAGAAGTTGTTGTATTAGCAGCGGGAAAAGGCACCCGCATGCACTCCGACATCCCCAAAGTTCTGCATCCATTGGCGGGGAAACCAATGCTCACGCATGTGCTGGATGCAGCACGAGCACTGTCGCCGCAAAAACTCCACCTGGTTACCGGATTTCAGTCTGATTTAGTCAAACAGCATTATGCCAACAGTTCTTTTGTAAACACGCTTAACTGGGTTGAGCAGTCGCAGCAGCTTGGTACTGGCCATGCTGTGATGCAGGCAGCGCCTGCCATCGATGATGGCGCGATGGTGCTAGTGTTGTATGGTGACGTTCCGTTGATCAAACCCAAAACCTTATCTGCATTACTCACAAAGGCGGCACAGTCGGGCTTTGCGGTTCTAACATTGGTGACAGATAAACCGGCTGGGCTTGGGCGCATGATACGTAACAAAAACCAGCAGATAATTGCTATTGTTGAAGAAAAAGACGCCAATCGCGAGCAGCTTGCCATTAATGAAGTAAACACAGGAATTATGGCCTTTAAAGCAGATCTGTTGAAGACATGGTTAGGGCAACTGAATACCAACAATGCACAAGGTGAATATTACCTGACAGATACCGTCGCAATTGCATATTCACAGGGAATTGAAGTCTGCAATACCCAAACCTTGGACAACAATGAAGTGCAAGGGGTTAATGATCGTTTGCAGCTTACTGAGCTCGAGCGCAGCTATCAGTTGGGACGATCACGCGAGCTGGCAAAGAGTGGAGTTACCATCGCAGATACAGCACGACTGGACATCCGCGGAGATTTACAGACCGGCCGCGACATCAGTCTGGACATCAATATCATTTTTGAAGGCACAAACAAGATTGGTAATCGTGTGACAATTGGCCCCAACGTGGTGCTGATCAATTGCGAGATCGGTGACGATTGCGAGATTCATGCCAATAGCCATCTTGAAAATGTTGTAGTACAAAACAAATGTACAGTTGGACCATTTGCTCGACTGAGACCTGGCACTTTACTAAAAACCGGTGCAAAAATAGGTAATTTTGTTGAAACAAAAAAAGCGATTGTGGGCACGGGCAGTAAAATTAATCACCTGAGTTATGTGGGTGACGCGGAACTTGGCGCTCAGGTCAATATTGGTGCCGGCACCATCACCTGTAATTATGACGGCGTTAACAAATTCAAAACTACGATCAAAGATGGTGTTTTTGTAGGTTCAAATACGGCGCTTGTTGCACCCGTTACTCTGGGAGTAAATGCAACCATTGGCGCCGGCTCGGTTATAACAACCGACGTGCCCGACCAGGATCTTGCGGTCGCACGCAGCAAGCAAAAAAATATCAGTGGATGGAAACGACCCGTCAAGATAAAGACAGAATAAGGGACTGAGTTTATGTGTGGAATAGTAGGAGCAGTTGCACAGCGCGATGTGATCGGCATTCTTCTTGAGGGACTAAAAAGACTCGAGTATCGAGGATACGACTCAGCCGGTCTTGCCGTCATCAATCAGAAAACTGCACACATCAACAGTGTCAGGGCGGTTGGCAAAGTCAAAGAGCTGGTAGATAAAGTTGCTGCAGATCCTGTGCACGGCAAAACCGGTATTGCCCATACCCGTTGGGCAACCCACGGCGTTCCCAGTGAACGCAATGCTCACCCGCATATGTCAGGAGCCGATTTTGCTCTTGTGCACAACGGCATTATTGAAAATCATGAAGAGTTGCGTCGTAACCTGATTGCCGATGGTTATGAGTTCTTATCTGACACGGATACAGAGGTAGTTGTGCACATGCTCCATCAGGAGTGCACAAAAAACCAGCTTGATACTCTCGCGGCTGTGCGCAACATCGTCCCGCGTCTGCATGGTGCTTACGGCTTGTGTGTCATCAGAAGATCCGAGCCTGAAAAAATAGTGGTGGCACGCAGCGGCAGCCCGCTGGTGATAGGTGTGGGTATCGGTGAAAACTTCATAGCATCCGACCCGTTGGCGTTGGGGCAGGTAACCGACCGATTTATTTATCTTGAAGAAGGCGATGTTGCAGAGATCAGCCTGGACAGCATTAGAATATTCTCCGGCGACACGGCGGTTGAGCGTCAGACCACGCGCATAAAAAGCGAAATTGAAGAAATCGAAAAAGGTGAGTACGGCCACTTTATGCTCAAAGAAATTTACGAGCAGGCCAAGGCTATCAAGAACACCTTAAGTGGTCGCATTAGCGAGAAACATGTGTTGGAAGAAGCCTTTGGTATCAAGGCAAAAGCAATTTTTGATAAAGTTACCAACGTACAGATTGTGGCATGTGGCACCAGCTTTCACGCCGGCCTGATCACCAAGTATTGGCTGGAAAACATTGCAAAAATGCCATGTCAGGTTGATATCGCCAGCGACTACCGTTACCGCAACATCATCGTTCAACCAGGGTCGTTATTTGTCACTATTTCCCAATCTGGCGAAACGGCAGACACATTGGCGGCGCTGCGTTACGCGTCCGAGTCAGGTTATGTCGGCCGACTGGCTATCTGTAATGTGGCCACCAGCTCGCTGGTGCGCGAATCAGATTTTTCATTACTGACCATCGCCGGTCGCGAGATTGGTGTGGCGTCCACCAAAGCGTTTACCACACAGCTAACTGCGCTGTTGCTGCTGGCACTGGTCCTTGGTCGACGCAATGGCATGAGTAATGCGGACGAAGAACAATACGTAAAAGATCTGCATCGCTTGCCTGACTTGGTTAATCAGGTGCTCAAACAGGACAAGGCCATTCAGAAGCTGTCGATCAGCCTCGCAGACAAACATCACGCACTGTTTCTCGGTCGCGGGATTCAATATCCGGTCGCTAAAGAAGGTGCGCTCAAGCTCAAGGAAATTTCCTATATCCATGCCGAAGCGTATCCAGCTGGTGAGCTCAAGCATGGCCCTTTAGCGTTGGTCGACGACAAGATGCCCGTCATTGCGGTTGCGCCCAACGATGAGTTGTTGGGCAAGCTCAAAGGCAATCTGGCCGAGGTCAGCGCCCGCGGCGGCAAGCTGTTTGTCATTGCAGATGAGTCAGCAGGTTTTGACGACGAAGGCGACTATCAGTTGATTCGTATACCGCCCGTTCCGGATGTGTTGGCACCAATTCTGTACACGATTCCCTTGCAGCTTCTCTCTTATCACGTGGCCATTCTTAAGGGTACGGATGTGGATCACCCGAGGAATTTGGCAAAGTCGGTGACGGTGGAATAAGCGGGCGCGGTGCTGGGTATTGACCTTATCCGCCGACTACGTGCTCTCAGCCAGGTGCCTTTTTATGCACCCATGCATCAGCACATTGATCAGGGTGTCAGCATAACGGTCAATCTTCACTGGATCTGTTGAGTAATCACCCACCACGGCATGTCTTACTGCGCTGTTGGCAAATGGTGCAGTTGCGGCGTGTGTTGCTATTAAAAATATAAAGTCCGGTTCAAAATCAATCAGTAACCCCTGAGCTACAGCTTCGCGAAAGGGTGCGAGAGATAATTCCTGAAGCGGTTTTACATATTTCTCGACAACATACAAAAAGTTTTCCCCACCATTCAGCCCTGCCTGCATCAGAAATGCCGCCATATAGGGTAGCTTGGCAGACATGTGGACAAACGAGCGTATCTGGAATTGCAGGTGCTTTATCGGATCGACCGAGGATTCACCGGCCGCTGCCTGATGCAAAACAGCAAATACCTGACCAAACAGATAGTCTGCTGCGCATCGGAACAATTCATCCTTGCTCTGGAAATAATGCCGGATCAGGCCGTGGGCAACACCCGCCTCCTGTGCAATGGTACGCACTGAAGCGCCGGCAAACCCTTTGACAGAAAACTCAGCCAGTGCCGCACGCAGGATGTTCTCACGCTGCACGTCGGGATTGGCATTGATCGGGCGCCCCGCGCGGGTTTTGTTTTTCAGTGATTCGGTCATTGTTGTATCAAATAATGAAGGGTGGACAGCATAATCAGGCAAAATTATACTCTTGGATAATTAACTTGCCGACAACATTAAGACATGACGCGCAGTCGCTGACACAGGCTTTGACTATTCTGCACAGACAAATGTGTGTTGGCATGGCTGCATTGTAGCAGCATATGCGATGTTTGCCGGTGAGCCTTGTTTCAAGGCTTGTATCATTGTGTGACACCGTTCCGCCGATTTACCGACTCCCGTGGACACAGGAAATCCAGCGCTATGACCAGATTAAAGAAACTTCTGATTATCACAGCGGCCGTTCTGGTGTTGCCGGTTGCGGCAGTACTGACGGTCGATCGTTGGATACTTTACGTTCCTGGTCTGTTGCTTGACCTGCGAAGTCCGACAGGCCCGAATCAACCCGTTGTTTGGCAGCAGGGCCCTGACAGCCCGCAGCGCAGTAATCAGCCAAACATTGTGTTGATTGTTGCGGATGACCTTGGGTGGAACGACATCAGTTTTTACGGTGGCGGTGTCGCCAACGGCAGCGTGCCAACACCCAACATCGACAACATCGCCAGGCAAGGTGTTGCCTTGAGCCAGGGGATGTCATCAAGCGCTGTGTGCGCGCCGTCCAGAGCCGCGCTGCTAACCGGCCGTTATGCCACCCGATTTGGTTTTGAGTTCACACCGCTTCCCAACGGCATGGCCAACATCACCACTCGTCTCGACAGCACGATTGATGCTGACTTCCGGCGTACCATGATCAGTCACTTGGGCGACCCTGGTGTCTATCAGATCGACTTCAACAGCATGGGCATGCCGCAAAGTGAAGTCACGATAGCGGAGTTGCTGAAGTCAGAAGGTTATAAAACACTGCATATCGGCAAATGGCACCTTGGCAGCAATAATGGCTCTGAACCCACCGCGCAGGGTTTTGATGAAAGCCTGAATCTTGCCGGGTTGTTGTACCTTCCGGTTGATCACCCCGATGTGGTTAACGCACGCCAGGATTTTGACCCCATTGACAGGTTTTTCTGGTCGGTTGCACGTTACTCCATGAACTTCAATGAGGGTGAGCGGTTTGAGGCGGAAGGATATCTGACAGATTATCTGACCAGAGAGGCAATCACCGCGATTGAGACCAATAAGAACCAACCGTTCTTTTTATATCTCGCGCATTGGGCACCACACTCGCCATTGCAGGCCTTAAGATCAGATTATGATGAGCTTGCGCATATCGAAAACCCCACCGAACGTGTTTATGCAGCCATGATCAAGGCACTTGATCGCGGTGTGGGACAAGTAACCGACGCCTTGCGTGCAAACGGTCTTGAAGACAATACCATTGTGATTTTTACGTCAGATAACGGTGGAGCACATTATCTGGGGTTGCCGGATATCAATCAGCCGTACCGGGGATGGAAAACAACATTTTTTGGTGGTGGAATCAGGGTACCGTTTTTTATCAAATGGCCCGCCGCGATAAACCCCGGTACCGAGTTTATGCCCATTACCCACCATACGGATCTGTTGCCGACCCTGGTCAGTGCTGCCGGCGCGCGCTTGCCTGATGACCGCGAGATTGATGGGGTCAACCTGCTGCCCTATATCAAGGGAGACCTCGTGGGGGATCCACACGAAGCGCTGTTCTGGCGCAGCGGGCACTATCAGGTTGTTATCGCGGATGGTTGGAAACTGCAACGTTCGGATCGTCCCGACAGGGACTGGTTGTTTAACCTGACTGTTGATCCGACAGAGCAAAATGAACTTTCGTCCCAATTCCCGGAAAAGGTTGCCGAGTTAAACGCACTGCTTGATCAACATAACAACGGTTTGCCTGACCCTATGTGGCCATCCGTAGTAGAGATGCCGGTTAGTATCGACAAGCCTTTGGGTGAAGAAGAACAACCGGATGACGAACACATCTATTGGCCAAACTAAGCAGTTGATGGCTTGAACGCCGAACAACAAGGATACGAAATTGAACAAGATGACCTTTGACAAGCGTAAGCCCTTTTCTGCATTGGCAGTCTTGTTTTCCACACTGTTTGCGGCCTCTGCGCAGGCTGCGGAGGTTTCCCCTGGTGTATTCCGTACACCGGAGTCCAGCTTTATTGGATTGGCGGATTACCCGTTTCAAGAAAATTATCTGCACATAAACTCTCTGCGGATGCACTACGTTGATGAAGGCCCAAAGCAGGCAAAAGTAGTGCTTCTGCTTCATGGTGAGCCATCGTGGAGTTATCTTTACAGACATATGATTCCAATATTGTCTGCAGCCGGTTATCGGGTGATCGCGCCAGATCTTATCGGTTTCGGTAAATCGGATAAACCGGCATTAACGTCAGCGCATAGCCATAGTGGCCACGTATCACACATTAAGACATTGATCGAAGAGTTGCAGTTACAAGACATAACCCTGTTTGTCCAGGACTGGGGCGGCTTGATTGGGCTCCGGGTGTTGGCCGAGATGCCAGAGCGCTTTGCGGGTGTCGTCGCAGGCAATACCGGTTTGCCTGCCGCCAACGGTGTTCGTGGATGGATAGGTTATCCACTTTTCCGGCTGGCATTGTGGTGGCAGGGAGATGTCACCTGGGAAGCGTTGCAAGCAGAACCTTCCTTCATGAAGTGGGCAGCCTATTCTCAATCGGTAAACGATATGCCGGTTGGGCAGGTTGTTGCTGTGGATATTGCGGAATCTGATCCACAACGACAAGCGATCGTGGCTGCCTACGACGCTCCGTTTCCCGACCTCAGGTACAAAGCTGGCCCCATAGTCATGCCCAAACTGGTGCCGTCTGAGCTCAGACTCAATGCTGCAGCATGGCAGGTACTTGAGCAGTGGCAGAAACCCTTCCTCACCACCTTCAGCGATGGTGATCCCATTACGGCCGGTGGGGATCTGGCGTTTCAGCAGCGCATTCCGGGAGCAAGGAATCAACCCCATGTCACCATCAGAGGTGCCGGACATTTTCTGCAGGAAACACATGGCCCTGAGCTTGCAGAGCTGATGCTGAAATTTATGGCGACGTACCAGTCACCGGGTCACTGACAAGTGCGGTGATAGCGCCTGTCGATCACCCGGTGAGGTCGGCTTTAGGCGTACGAAGCACCTTCAGACTTTTGTTGATTCGCTTGAGATAATCCTTGAGCAGATCTTTGCGCAGACGTGCAACACCCATCGCCAGCACATCAATCACCAACAG
>CANHAR010000147.1 GCA_947458495.1 Gammaproteobacteria bacterium
TGATAAGAGTACCTTGCCTGATAAGAGTACCTTGCCTGATAAGAGTACCTTGCCTGATAAGAGTACCTTGCCTGATAAGAGTACCTCGCCTGATAAGAGTACCTTCCATGATTAAGTATGCTGCCGTTCTGATGCATGCCGTGCTGCTGGCCACGTTACTGGCCTCATCGCATGGCATTCTTAAATGGGTGTCCAGTCAACCGCATGACAACTACCTGCAAATGCTGCTCGGACACTGGAAAGCGGTATTTGCAGCACTGGCCGTTTATGGGTTGATATTCTTCTACTACATCCTTGTGCTGCGCAGCAGTCCGGTGTCTATACTCTATCCAGTGTATACCGGGTTATCGGTGCTGTTTGTGTTGCTGATTGGGCGTCTGGTGTTTTCCGAACCCCTGAGCAGTGTGCAGATGTTTGGTGCCGGGTTTGTGTTGATTGGTATTGTTCTGATGGGCAGTGGCAGGTAAACCAGCACCGGGCAGTGTTTGTGGCCTTAAACAGTGTGCAATGTTGTTGTGGGGAGCAGATATGAAGCAATTAATCGCCGGTTTGGTGTCCGGTTTACTGGTGGGTTTACCGTTGAGCACGCTGGCTCAGGATCTGGACGCCTTTGCTGAACGTGTCAGCGAGTTCACGCTGGATAACGGTTTGCACTTTATTGTGATTGAACGGCCGGTTGCGCCGGTCGCTACGTTTGTGACCTTTGTCAATGTCGGTGGTGCTGACGAACCGGTCAACAATACCGGGGTTGCACACATTTTTGAGCACATGGCATTTAAAGGTTCAACTCGCATCGGCACTACGGACGCAGCGGCTGAACTGGACGCTCTGCAACGTATGGATGATGCCTACCGAGAGTGGCTGGCTGAATCGTATTCCACCACGCCGGATCAAGGTCAGCTGGATGCATTGTGGCAAACCTTTGAACAGTGGCAGACGCAGGCAGGTTCGTATATCCGCAGCGAGGAATTTTCACAAATCATCGAGCGCGAGGGCGGCGTGGGTCTGAACGCTTTCACCAGCGCCGATGCCACCGGCTATTTTTACTCACTGCCACAAAACAAAGCTGAGTTATGGTTTTTTCTGGAAGCCGAGCGTTTTATGGATCCGGTGTTCCGCGAATTTTATGTTGAAAAAAACGTGATCATGGAAGAGCGGCGGATGCGTACCGACTCCAACCCGCAAGGTCGTTTGATTGAGGAGTTTCTGAGTGTGGCTTATTCCGCGCACCCGTATCGCAATCCTGTTATTGGCTGGTCGTCGGACATTACCGCAACCACCATCGAAGATACCCGGCAGTTTTTTGAGACTTATTATGTGCCGTCCAACATGACCATTGCCATCGCCGGGGATGTGAAGACCGATGACATGCGCGCGCTGGCAGAAAAATATTTTGCGGCCATGCCCGCTGCCGCGCATCCATCCGCCGTAAAAACCATCGAACCGGCGCAGCGTGGTGAGCGCCGTTTTGTGATCGAAGAGCAAAGCCAGCCATTGTTTATAGCCGGCTACAAAACCGTGGCGGCGACACATCCGGATGCTGCTGCGCTGGAGATGCTTGGTCAGATTCTGTCTGCGGGCCGAACGTCCAGACTGTATCAGCGCATGGTGCAGGACGAGCAACTGGCCTTGGGCGTGCAGGCGCTTAATGGCTTTCCGGGATCCCGGTTTCCGTCCCTGTTTGTGACCTTTGCGGTGCCTAATGCCAATGTGCCCATGGAATCAGTAGAGCAGGTGATTCTTGAAGAAATCGAAAAGGCCAAACAGGGCGACATTCAACAGGAAGAGCTGGAAAGGGCGGTGACCAATGCACGGGCTGGAGTGGTGCGCGGTCTGAATTCTAATATGGGGCTGGCGTTAGGACTGGCGCAGGCCCATGCGCAGCGCGGCGACTGGCGTGAAGCCTTTTCCTACCTCGAAGATCTGGAAGCAGTAACACTGGCCGACCTGCAACGCGTGGCCCAACAGTATCTGGTGCGCAGCAATCGCACTGTTGGCATGATCAGTAACAGCGGCGCACAGGAGTGATTTGCATGATAACCCTGAGAAAAACCTTGCTCTCTGAGTTTGCTCAACTCGCCGTTGTTGGTGTGTTGGTATCCCACGTATCCGCCGCCAGTGCCCAGTCAGATCCGGCGCCCTGGGAAGCCTTTGATTATCCCGAAATCAATAATTTTGAAATGCCGGCTCTGGAGATTTTTGAACTCGAAAATGGCATCCGCTTTTATCTGGTGGAAGACCGTGAGTTGCCGCTGATTGATCTGACGGTGCTGGTGCGTACCGGCGGCATTCAGGTCGCGGACGATCAGGTGGGTTTGCAGAATCTGGTGGGTTCGGTGATGCGCAGCGGTGGTTCGCTGAACTATCCCGACGATGAACTGAACAGAATGCTGGAGAATCGGGCGGCCGAAATAGAGACCGAAATCGGTTTCAGTTCCGGATCAGCCAACATGAATGTGCTGGCCGATGATTTTGAAGAGCTGCTGCCGGTGTTTCTGGATGTGCTGGTGAATCCGGCGTTTCCTGAGGAACGTCTGCAGCTTGCCATAACCCAGCAGCGCAGCAGCATCGCGCGGCGTAATGATGATCAGGGCAGTGTGGCCAACCGCGAGTTTCAGCGACTGATTTATGGTGAGCAATCCAAGTACGCAAGGCGCATTGAAAACGCTACCTTGAACAATATTACCCGTCAGGCCGTGGTGGATTTTCACCGGCAGGCGTTTGTGTCACGCAATATGATGGTAGGGGTCACCGGTGATTTTAATGTGGCTGACATGCGTCAGCTGCTCACTGAAGCGTTTGCCGCGGTGCCCTCGGGTGATCAGACTGTACTGGAATTTCCGCCCATCGATTATGCCTTCAACTCAGGCATCTTTCTGGCCGACAAGCCTGATGTGAATCAGAGTTACGTGTTGCTGGGCCATATTGGCGGCATGCGCGACAGTCCGGATTATGCGGCGATTCAGGTGATGAACCGGGTGCTTAGTGGCGGTTTTTCCAGCCGCTTGATGCAGGTGGTGCGCAGCGAACTCGGGTTGGCCTATTCGGTGTTTGGCTCCTACGGCAGTGGTCTGTATTTTCCGGGCACCTTCAGTGCCGGGGTGATGACTCAAAGTGAATCAACGGCGGCGGCCATTGATGCCATCGTGACACAAATCAGACGCATCCAGGATGAACCCATCAGCGATGAAGAGCTGAACAGCACCAAGGATCAGTTTCTCAATACGCTGGTTTTTCAGTATCCAGGGATCAGTTCTGTATTGCGCGAGCGTATGAACAACGATTACGCCGGATTGCCAGCAGATACCTTTGAGCAGCTGGTGGCGCAAATTCAACAGGTCACGGCTGCCGATGTGCAGTCGGTTGCGCAGCGTTATCTGCGGCCGGACACCTTGCAGATACTGGTGGTTGGTAATGCCGCAGAATTGGGCGATCAACTGCAACGTTTTGGTGAGGTGCAGGCCATCGATATCAGTATCGATAACCGGATATCAGAGCCTGCGCCAGCTGGTAACCGCTGAGCCAGGCACCTTCCACACGGCCTTTGTTCAGCCAGTCACCACACACGCCCAACCCTGACCCGGCATGCCAGATAAAGCCGGGTGTGTTGTTGGTTTGCAAGGCTTGTGCATATCGCCAGCGGTGCAGCCTCCAGCTGCGCGGGTGATAACGTTCAGTATCCACACCCGTGAGTGAGTTAAAGGCGCCCAGCATGGAGTGAAAAACCTGCTGCTGCTCATCCTCGAGATGAGCGTGTGTCCACGCGGTGCTGGCGTGCAGCACCCAGATTTCTCCGGCCGGTCTACCCGGCTTGCTGCTGTCGCGCGCAATCCAGCTCAGCTGTGCGGACGCGGTGTGATCACGGAGGATTGGGGCATCAGCAGGCGCGTTGACAAATGCCGCATCAAAACTGACAGGCAGCTTTTCCTTGTAATCCAGCATCAGCGCCCAGCATGGGCTGAGCGGATGTTGTTGGGTTGATTGACGTGCAGCATTTACAAATGCAGCCGGCACTTCGGCAGAAGCTGCCAGCAAATCGTTAACCTGTTGCGCCGGCAAGGCAAACACCATCTGATCAAACGGGCCTGCCAAGGCGCTGTCATCTTCAATGGTCAGCATCCAGTGTTGGGCCTGTTTGCTGACGGCGATAACACGGGACTGCAGGCGCACGGACAGGTCGCTTGCCAGGTGGCGGACGGGAGCGGTCATGCCGGGGACGCCCACAAATCGAGTGACACCGGCGCTTTGAGTAGATTGCCCGTCAGGTTTTACACCAAAACTGTGCAATGTGGGTGACCAGACGCTGATCACGCCGGCGGCCAGCCACTGATTTGTCTGCCGGACAAATTCTGGGTCCCGCGCGGTGAAATACTGCGCGCCATGATCACATTGCCAATAGTCTGCCGCTTCATTGTCTGGCTCGTCACTGACGCGACGTGTGCTCATGCGTCCGCCAACACCGCGGGATTTTTCAAACACGGTGACAGCATAACCGGCCTGCTGCAGCCGGTAAGCACAGGCAAGACCGGACAGACCTGCGCCGATGACGGCAATACGGAGTTGTTGTCGGGACATAATCTGTGAGCTCAGCTTCCAAGTCACGTCAAGGGGTTGTGAGACACCACAATCAGTTTATTCATCAACATGATGTCAGATTTCCATGATGTCTAGCGGGTAAATAACCGCCTACCAGTTAATCGGTTCGCCTGCCCAGTCCAGGTAGGATGCCTCGGCATCAAGCGGCAGCGCTGCGCAGATCGTCAGTAACTGCTGTGCAACAAACTCAGGGGTGAAGAGTTTTTCGGCCGCGACATTTTTTTGAAACGGCCGCGACAACAAGGTATCCACCGTTCCAGGGTGAAACGCAAGCAACTTGATGCCTGGTGCCCGCCGGGCGTACTCAACCGCCGCCGTTTTGACAATCATGTTCAGCGCGGCTTTGGATGCACGGTAGCTGTACCATCCGCCTTTGTGGTTATCACTGATACTGCCAACGCGCGCACTGAACACCGTCAATACGCAGCGCGGCGAATTTTTTAGTACCGGCAGCAGTGCCTGCAGCCACAATGCCGGCAGAATGCTGTTGATATGCAACAGTTCCGCCATCTGCCCGGCATCGATGTCTTCGATGCGTTTCTCGGGTTTGATATGGTCGTTGTGCAGCACGCCGGTGCAGATAAACACGTGACTGAACGCCCCGTTTATATGTCCTGCAACTGCGCTGATCGCATCTGCAGAGTAATCACAGTTCAGATAACTGACGGGCACATCACGCGTGTCCTGCGGCAAGCCGGCAGGCTCTGGCGACTGACGACTGACGGCAACAATGCCACTGACACTGTGTTGATGGATCAATTCGTGAATCAGTGCGCCAGCAATGGCACTGCCGGCACCTATGACCAAAGCCTGTGCCTGCAGGCAGGTGCCGGGTGGTTTTATTGGTTGTTCGTCCGGGTGTTCTGGAAAGTGTTCAGAGTTCATTCAGATGCTCCAGCACGTAAGCAGATCGTGCTTGCAATGCCTGCTTTTTGTCGTCGCTCATACGTTCATAGCTGCGATAAATCATCGCCATGCGCGGATTTTTACGGAACTGATCAGCATGGCGCGATACAAAATCCCAATACAGACTGTTAAACGGACAGCTGTTGTGATCGGTTGCGGTTTTCACCTGATACTCGCAATGGCGACAATAGTCAGACATTTTATGTATGTAACTGCCGGAGGCGGCGTAGGGTTTACTGGCCAGAAAACCGCCGTCGGCGTGCATCACCATGCCCAGTGTGTTGGGCAACTCTACCCAGTCGTACGCATCCGCGTAAACGGCCAGGTACCAGTCGCAGACCTGCGACGGCGTGATCCCCGCGAGTAACGCAAAGTTGCCGGTCACCATCAGACGCTGGATATGGTGGGCATAGGCGTGATCAAAGGTGTTTTTGAAGCAGGCTTTCATACACGCCATGCGCGTCTCGCCAGTCCAGTAAAAGTCAGGTAAGTCACGTGAATTGTTCAGGAAATTTTTTGCGGCATAGCCGGGCATGGTCAGCCAGTAGATGCCGCGGATAAATTCTCTCCAGCCAATGATCTGCCGGATAAAGCCTTCCACAGCATTCAACGGTGCTTTGTTATCCTGCCATGCCTGCTGAGCGGCCTGACAGACCTCCACCGCCGTCAGCAAGCCGCAATTCAGACTGGTGGAAATCAGGCTGTGAAACATAAAGTGCTGCGACTGCTGCATGGCATCCTGATAATCACCATACCAGCGCAGTCGTGTGTTGATAAATGAATCCAGCGCCTGCAGGGCCTGCTCGCGGGTAGTGGGCCAGTTGAAATGTGTCAGCGTGCCCGGGTGACTGGCAAATTCGCGTGCCACCAGGCTGAGTACTTCGTTGTCGATGTCGTCGCGGGTAAACGGCATCTGGATTGGCACTACGGGGTCACCCCGATAGGGTTCGCGGTTACTGCTATCAAAATTCCATTGGCCGCCAACGGGTTGATCAGCTTCCATCAACAGGCCGGTTTTGCGGCGCATATCGCGGTAAAAATATTCCATGCGTAGCTGCTTACGGCCCTGTGCCCACTGCGCAAATTCAGCCTTTGTGCAGATAAAGCGACTGTCATCAGCGATGGTTATTGGTATTCCCAACTGCACCGGCCATGCCTCTATCATCTGCTGATGCAGGCGGTGTTCGCCGCACTCTGTGACAATAAGCTGGCTGGCGGGTGTGTGGGCGAGGAACGCCAGCAGCACATCGTGCAATCCGAGTTGCGGGCGAGTGGGATCGTAATGATGGTAATGCACCTGCCAGCCGTTGTTGCGCAGGACGGCAGCGAAGTGGCGCATGGCGCTAAAAATCAGCGCGATTTTCTGTTGGTGGTGCGCAACATAACGGGCCTCAGTGCCCACTTCGGCCATGACAATCCAGTCGCGGTGTTTTTCAAGGTGCTGCAAACTGGATACATCGGTGGTGAGCTGGTCACCCAGGATCAGAGCGACTTTCACAGTTTAGGCTGACATCGTTCATCACAGGTATTCGGGCGTCCGAACCAGCCAGAAATACGATGGCGATGGCGGGCGAAATACAGATACACACGATCGGCAACGGGCTTGATCA
>CANHAR010000148.1 GCA_947458495.1 Gammaproteobacteria bacterium
GCTCATGCACAAACACGTCCACTCCAACCAGGGTTTTAAGTGCCGGAGCGCGGCGCTGATAGGACGACTTGTTGGCCGTGCCCTCTACCGGATTCTGATAGCGTACCGGAGTGAAGATCTGCGGCTCTTTGCCCAGATTTGCCACCACGGCATCGGCAAACGCCGCCGTGGAGACCACTATGCGGGTTTTCTCACTGCGTAAATCGCCGGTATGGATGCCCTCTTCCAGCGTGGCCAGCCAGGCATTGTGGATACGTTCGGCAACATCCGCCTGACGGATATGCACCAGCATCATCACTGCGCCAAGCAATATGCCACTGGGGTTGGCGATACCTTTTCCGGATATGTCCGGCGCACTGCCATGGATCGCCTCGAACATGGCCACATGGTCACCAATGTTGGCGCTGCCCGCCAGACCGACACTGCCGGTCATTTCTGCGGCGATATCGCTGATGATATCGCCGTACAGATTGGAGGTGACAATCACATCAAACTGTTCCGGGCGCGTCGCCAGTTTGGCACTGCCAATATCGATGATAAAGCGGTCCTGTACGATCTCCGGATACTCTGCGCCAATCTCCTGGAACACCTTGAAAAACAGACCGTCCGTCATTTTCATGATGTTGTCTTTAATCATGCAGGTGACGCGTTTACGGCCCTGACTGCGTGCATACTCAAACGCATAACGCACAATTTTTTCGCAGCCGGGGCGAGTTATCAGTTTCAGACACTGGAACACTTCGTCGGTCTGCCGGTGTTCAATGCCGGCATACAGATCCTCTTCGTTTTCGCGAATGATCACCAGGTCCATCTTGGGATGCTGGGTTTTTACAAACGGTGCGTAGCTGACGCAGGGGCGCACGTTGGCATACAGGCCGAGTGTCTTGCGGATGGTGACGTTCAGGCTCTTGTATCCGCTGCCGGACGGCGTAGTGATGGGGCCTTTCAAGAACACTTTTGTACGCCTCAGCGACTCCCAGGCTGAAGGCTCAATACCCGAACTCTGCCCCGACAGGTAAACCCGCTCACCAATATCAATAAACTCAGGGGCGATGCGGGCGCCGGCCGCCTCAAGAATCTTCAGTGTAGCCTGCGTAATCTCCGGGCCAATGCCATCGCCCAAGGCAACGGTGATGGGGACGTTGGTCTGAGCTGCCTGCTTGCCTTGCGTTTGTTGCATAGTACTTTTCCTTTTTTACGTCCTGGTTGGCGGTGAATGCCCCGTACTCTATGTCAGCAAATGCATATATAAAAATACTTAGTTTTGATTGAATGCATAGATCAAAGGCTATACGTTAGCGACTCCCGTGTCAGAAGGTAAAGAGCGTTATGCCGGCGTCTACACTCTCCAGATTTCAACGTATCACACCACAACAATTGCGGGCATTTGAAGCCACTGCCAGACTGTTGTCCGTGACCAAGGCTGCTAAAACACTGTTTGTGAGCCAACCCACAGTCTCCATACAGCTGCGTGAGTTATCCGAGACACTTGGCGAACGCCTTTTTGAAACCACAGGCCGCCAGATTCGCTTGACTCAGGCGGGTGAGGCGCTTTACGCCACCGTGTATGAACTCAGCGTCTGCTGGCAACGCCTGGAGTCCAACCTGGCGGAGATCAACGGCCTGGTCAGTGGCAGGCTCAGAATCGCGGCGGTCACCACTGCTGAATACTTTGTTCCGGATTTGCTGGGGCCGTTTGCAACCGCGCACCAAGGTGTGGAAATTGAACTCGCGATCGAAAACCGCGATCGTATTGTCGGGCGGCTTTCCCAGGGGCTGGATGATCTGACAGTGATGATGATGCCACCTGTAAATCTGGCGCTTGAACGGTTGGATTTTCAGAGAAATCCTCTGTTGATCATTGCGCCGGCCGGTCACCCGCGCCAGCAGCAAGCCATCAATCTTGATGATCTGGCGAGTGAACGCTGGCTGATGCGCGAACCGGGCAGCGGCACGCGTATGGCGGCAGAGCAATACTTTTATTCGCTTGGTTTTAAACCCAATGTGGTGATGAATCTGGGCAGCAACGAGGCAATCAAACATGCGGTTGCCGCCGGCCTCGGCATTGGCGTGTTGTCTGAGGTGGCGATACACCCGCCGTTGGCATCAAGAGGAAATGACGTAATTACCACCTCTGGACTTACCGTGTTGCAGGTTGCTGGTTTCCCGTTAGTTCGCCACTGGTCGGTTGTATGGCGGAAAGACATCCCCTTGTCAGCTGCCGCTCGCGCGTTTGTGAACTATCTGCAGCAGGCGGCGATTGACCAGTAGCGCAACAATAGCTGCAGGTTTATTGCAGTGGTCAGGAGGCTGTTGCCGGCTTGGCGCTGGCGAGTGCTAACGCTGACATCGGAGCAAACTCAATGGTTCCGCGTTGCTTGTGCTTGGCAACATACATAGCTTGATCTGCATCGCGCAGCAAGTCCTCGCGACTCTGGCCAGGATGTCTGAACACCTTAACACCCAGAGTACCCGTGCTGTGGTGACTAATCGTGCACTCTCCATTGTTGACTGCAGTGTTGACTGCATTGACGATTGTCAATTGGTAAGGCTCAGCTAACGCCGCCTGAATCTTTTGCGCAACAGACTTGGCTTTAATCATGGCTGCATCTGCGTCAGCACCAAGTGCAGGCAGCAGCACCACAAACTCATCACCACCCAGACGGGCAACCATGTCGGTCTCACCAACACAGGCGAGCAACCTTTCTGCCACAAGCTTGAGCAGATTATCGCCGGCCGCGTGACCATGCGAGTCGTTCAGCACCTTAAAATTGTCGAGATCCAACATGACCACTGCGCCGAACTCGCTGATTTTTCTGTTGGTTGTCAATTCGCTGATGCGCTCGTACAGCTTCCTGCGATTTGGCAGCCCGGTCAGGTCGTCTCTACGCGCTACCGTATTTGTAGCCTCCTCGGCCTGTTCTTTCTGCATCAACACAAGCGCCAGCGCTGCGATAATGCTGATAACTGTAATTGCCAGAAAGGTATAGGCCTGTAATGGCCCGGCGCTGTTGAAGCTCTCTATCTTTCCAAAATCCAGAATCGTGGCGATAGGCCTGGACAGGCTGACAGGAAGACTGAAGGTAAAGCAGGCCGCCAGAATAAATTTCCCGCGCCCTACAAGCTGCGCGCGGTGATAAATGACTATCCACAACAGGAAGAGAACCTGGACGAAAAAAATCAGGCCGCCCGCAATGATCCGGCCACTCAGTTGATCAAAAAATACAAAAAACGCTAGGGCAACCATAAAAATGGGTGACCAGACCAACAGAGGATTCATGCGCTGGTGCAAAAAATTTAACAAGCCAACAGCAAGCAATGTGAACATACATGCAACAAGCACATTCCCCAACCAGATCGACAGACTGTCGGGAATGACTCCTCGCAGAGAAATAAGCATAAAACCAATGCCCTGGCAGGCATAGGCGGTTGACCAGATCAACAGGTTGTTGTCTACACCTTTGCCTACAATTGCAAGCATCAGCGAGATGGAGAGACCAACCAACATCAGCACAAAAAACAGCGTTGTTATATCAACTGTTGGCATTTAGGTGAGTGACTCTGATTTATTTCAATCGGATTGAGAGGTGTGAGGGACCATGCTACATCTCGCCCCACGTCCCGGCATAGCTAAAAAAAAGGGCAAGAGACTTTTTCTCTTGCCCTTTTTTCAGCGTGCTGCGGTATCAGTTTGCGCTGACTTCCGTACCTGATTTGACTTCTTTCCAGTAAACCTGGCCGAAGAACATCTCATCCCAGCTCTGCTGGCCCCAAGGCACAACACGTGATGGGTCTGGGTTAGCTTTGTTCTGCTCAGAGTTATCAAACGCGCCGGTCACCACAATGCGGGTACCTGCGGGCACAAACTTTGGCTCAGCCAACTGATATTCCATCTGCCAGTTGTAGTTGTATTGAGCAACGTTCAACAGACGCTCAACGGTACCATCCGGGTAATGTGCATCCCAGGTCATACGCTTGCCGCGGAAGTGCATGTGTGGTGTAAATGCCATGAGTTCCGAATCATTCGGAACAGTGACAAACGCTGTCTGCTCAAAATCCGGGTCGTAGGCAGGGATGTCAGTCCAAGTTTGCGGGAATATACAGGCACAATCACCCTGGCGGCGCTCGGTCGGGATTTGATCATCCGGGTAGAACCAAATACCAATTTCGCTTTCATCGACCGTTTCACGACCAGTCGTGGTGTAGTGAAGGTTTAATGCCAATTGCGTGCCAGCGCGCAGCACACCACCGGTATTGGGCTCTTCCACGTGCGGATCAGCACCAGGAATGTAAGGCGTGATGTAGGCCTGATCAGGATCACTGAAACGGGTAATCAAGCCCTGTGAAGGACGCTTGCCCGGCTCAATAAACGCGTTCAATGTATGGTGAAGAACAGTTCTGTCACCGGGAACGTACTGGCTGGCACGAACCCAACGATCACGGTCCAAGCCTTCCAACGGCACAACAACATCGATGTAGTCCAACACGCCTGTAGCGGGGATGGTTTGAGCCGGGATTTTGACGATCAGATCAGGCTCGCCAAACGCCCACTTATCCTGTGACCAGGTCAGTTCAGCCAGCGGGTCGGTATCACCATCTTTCACAGAACCGGCTGCGATCCACTGCAGTACTTTCTGCTGCTCATCAGGAGACAGGGTGTAATGGTTTCTGAACTCACCAATGTGCGGGTCAATCTGACCTGGTGGCATACGCTTGGTCATCAGAACTTCGCGGATCATCGGTGACCAGCCCTGTGCCATGGCGTGGCTGTTTAATGCAAAAGGCGCAATACCACCATCGCGGTGACAGGTAGCGCAATTCTCGGCCAGTACCGGGGCAACGTCCTTACTGTAAGAAACGCCTGTTTGCAGCAGTTGGTCACGAGCGGAGTAATTCACTGCAGTACCTTGCGCGGCAACTACTGCATTAGGAACGGCATTACCCGACGTTACAGCAGCCAGAGCATCAGCGAATGACTGATCGGCCGGACCGCGGTAAAGCAGGCGGAATGATTTGGGGTCGTACAGGAACGCTTCACCGGTTTTATCAATCCCCAGTGCTTCGGAAACGATCTGCGCATCGTCAATCAGAACCGGGATATCGATACCCAGACGCTCGGTTTCAGCTTTAACTATTGAACGCTGCTCGCCCAGCGGATTGATCATCATGAAGACGATTTCCTGAGAGGCATACTGCTCTTTCATGGCATTGAAAGATTGCAGAGCGCTTTGAGTGGCTGTATCGCCACTGGCCTGAACCAGAAACGCGATCGCCTTGTTGTTGTCGTACCAGGCCATGTGATGGAACAGGCCATCTTGATCCAGCAGTGCAAAGTCACCAACACGTTCCTGAGCAACACCTTGAGCAGCACTCAGAGCAAATGCCAGCGCAGTCACGCTGGCAAGCACCGTTTTCCTGCCGTTAAACTGCAAATCTTTGAACAACTTACGCATATCTACCTCCAGCATCAAAGCCAGCAACTAATTTTAATTAACAGTCTCAGGGAAATGGCGCGTGATGGGCTAGTTTCAGCTTAACTGAACTCATTCATGGTTTTCCCCGGATGTGCGCCGAGGCTAACACTGAGCCTTTTAAAGCGCAATCAGTCATAAGTCATGCTACCGGCGGCACTTGTCCGAGCAATACAACACCTGATCCCAGTTTTTTGCCCAGGACTTGCGCCAGGTCATCTCGCGCCCGCAGGACTTGCACAACTTGCTGGGCAGGTGTTGTTTGTTGCCTTTGAAGCCGGATTTAGCCGGGCGTTCTTTACCAAACTTAGAGTCCATATGGCGAGGTGATCAACGTGCTGCAGCCGTCACAGTCTCTGTCGCAATGCCCTGCAGGAACTGTGTTACGTCCGAGGGGATGCGTCCGTAATAGTCATATTGCAAGCCTTGCAGACTGCCACCGTACAGTGTCAGATACACCACGCACGCAGCCAGGTAAGTGCCATACAAGGAAGGATGAGAGCCATCAAATTCCATATGCAGCCCAAGCTCAGGTCGCCGTGCATAAGACAACTCAAACGCCAACCCTACCGGAATAACACGAGCGCCGGTGGCCGCTGCGGCTTCCGCATAAGCTGCCGCGATTTCAGCCTGCTGGCCATCTTCTACCCGTGCATGCGGCGCAACATAGGCCTGAGTCATAAACAGCGCTGTTTGTCCGCCATGGCGCTTGATCAGGCTATCGAACTCTATGACAGTTTCAACAAACTCCGCCCGCCGACGTGCTGACAAGGGCTCAGCACTGCCACCTTGCAGCACCACCCACTCAAACGGCTCATCAACACCGATACGTCCAGGTGTCAGCAAGTGTTCGATAGGGTGATGTTCAAGCGAGGCGCCGCCAATCGTTGAGGACTTGTAATCCAGTTTGTCGAGCAATTCTGGCTGCAATTCCTCAGCAATGCGTCCGACGTGATTGTGCAAGCTGTCGTTGTAGTAAAGATAACTGTTGCCAACAAACAGAATGCGCAGTGGTTGATTTGCCTGTACAGGCAAACTTGAAATCAATAACAGCCATAAACACAGACTGACATACCACCGCGCATTACTCTTCATTGTTAACTCCTCATCAGAAACTTACGCGAACATCCAGATAAGCGTAGCGGCCATAGTCGGAATGCGCATCCGAGGAATAACCGAAGTAACGATCGGCCAGCGGAGCACGCTCATCGGACAGGTTTTTTATGCCCAGACGCAGGCGTGTATTCCTGTCGAATATCTCGGTACGGTAATCCACCGTGGCATCGTAGGTCGTCATCGCCGGGATAATGTAGCGCGTGCCGTTATCCAGAGTCAGCGAGTCCTGATAGAACGAACCCAGCTGGTAGGCAGAGAGCCCAACGCCCCAGTCATCCAGACGCCACTGCAACTGCGCAGAATGTTTCTCATCCTGATTGCCATCGAGATTGAGCAAATTGGCAAAACCTGACACTGGAATCGACGCCGGTAATGCGCCACTGGCTTTGGCCGCCACAATTTCTCCTGCCAATCCGCCCGGCAGTTGCTCGTAATCGGTCAGGAAAGCACCGTTGTAGCTGAGGCTGAAATTACCAAAGCGCGTGTCGACATCGTAA
>CANHAR010000149.1 GCA_947458495.1 Gammaproteobacteria bacterium
CATGCGATGAGGCCAGTAACGTGGCCAGCAGCACGGCATGCATCAGAACGGCAGCATACTTAATCATGCGAGGTACTCTTATCATGCAAGGTACTCTGCTGGCGGTTGATCAGAAAATTCGGGCGGCGTTTGACTTCGTCGTAAATGCGACCCACGTAGATGCCTATCAGCCCGACACTGAACATCAGCACACTGCCGATAATCAGAATCAACAGAATCACCGTGGTGAACCCATCCACAGCGCGCCCGGCAAGTTTATCTTCCAAGGCCATCGCACCAATCACCATGCTCAGCAAAAACGTCAGCCCACCCAATACCGTGACAATCTGCAGGGGAAGGGCGGTAAATGAGGTAATGGAATCGATGGCATAACGAAACAAAGCACCCTGCCCCCATGCCGAGCGCTGGCGGGTGGACGGCGGCACATTAAACGGCAACTGCACGGTTTCAAAACCCAGCCAGGCAATCAGGCCACGAAAAAAACGCCCATGTTCGGGCAGGTCGCAGCAGGCGTTAACCACTTCTTTATCGAGCAATTTAAAGTCGGTGTGACCGTCAATACCAAGGCGGGTGAAATAATTAAACGACCGGTAGAACATACCCGCCAGTTTGCCGCGCAGGTAACTCTCATTACCGCGCGACTCTTTCACCGCTTCCACCACGCGCGCGCCTTGGCGCCAGTGTTCAACCATGGCGGGAATCAACGCGGGTGGATGCTGCAGATCACTGTCCATTACCAACACGGCATCACAGTGACGCATCGCCTGCAAGCCGGCTGCAATTGCTGCTTCTTTACCATAGTGCCGGTTCATGCAGAGCAGATGTACCCGCGGGTCTTTGGTATGCAATTGACGCACAGCCGCCGCGGTGCCGTCTGCCGAGCCATCATCAATCACCACCAACATAATATCGGCACCGGCAATGTCATCCACGGCAGCCCGGATAACGGCCAGATTGGCAACAATCGATGCCGCCTCGTTGTAGGCAGGGATAACAATCGCGATAGAGTGCATGACCTTATTCCCTCACCCAATCAATCACCGGACCATCATGTTGTATCCGGAACTCTTCTGAATAACTCTGCCAGCCCTCTGGCGATTGATAGCGTACGTAGAAGCCGGCATCTTCTGCCAACAGCGCGCGCATCTGTCCCTGCGGTGGCGCCGGTATCACCCCGATCCGATCAGAGACCAGCTGGTAGCTGCCATCGGTATAGGGGCCAAATTGCCAGTTCACGGTGCGCTGCCGGTATTCAAAACGCACGCTCAACGGCGCTTGCGGTCGCAGGCTGGCCGTCAGTTGTTGACGACGTAGCTCAGCATCGGCGGACTGATCGCGCATGCAGTGGCACTGAGGATCATATGCAAACAACGGCTTGCCCTGCGCTTTCGCGAGATAAAGATCATCAACCACCACCACCGGTGAAGTGCCGTTGCTGATGCCTGATTTCAGATCTGCCAGACCATTAACAAACCACAACACCGGCAATACCTCCGGTGAAGGTTGGTAGGCAACCGTATCAACCTGTTGCCAGATAAATTCACCCTGCACATCAAATGCCTGGCCGACAGCAGCCATGGCCTGGCGCTGGGGCAGCGCGTGCAGCAAACTCAGTATGACCAAGCCGCCGAGTAGCGGCAAAGACCATCGTGATGATTGCCGGTCCGCAAACCGACCGGCAAAAAATGCCATCGAAAAACTCAGTGCCGCCCATAGCGCAAACAAATAACGATCCGCCTGCACAATGCCCGGCGATTGCACCAGCGGCGCAAGAGGCGCCAGCACCAGTGCCGCAACCAGCACACTGAATAGCGGCCACACCGCTGCCACTGCACGGTCAGAGGTGACGACGGCAGCACGCTTTTTCCACAAGTAGAAAACCAGCAAACCCAGATATCCCGTCAAGAATAAAGGCCATATTGCGCCACTGAGCAACCGTGGAAAACTCAGATAAGTCGCTATGACCTGTTGTATAAACGCCAAGCTGAAATAACTGGCGCTGTCCACATAACCGCCGGTAAGCGAGGGCAGCATCCAGCTGCGCCACAGCGCATACACTGCCAGCACTGCAAAAAATGGGGCGCTGGCCAGCAAGCGTTTACGCCACGTGGACTCGGGCAAACACAGCAACAGCGCGGGCAAGGGCACATACACTTCTTTAGCCATCACGGCCAGGCCATAACTCAGAATCGCCAGCACCAATACAGCAAGCGAACCGGTCCGCAGATATCGCACAACACCGTAGATGCTGATCAACGCCAGCACCAGACCCTCAGCGTAATGTCGTGTCATCAATTGCTCTGCCACCGTCATCACTGGCAAACCACACAAGAACAGAATCGCTCCGGCAATCGCAAAACGTGTGTCACACCACAGGCGTAACAACACAAACAGCAAAAACGCCGCTGCTGCCAGCAATATCAGTTGATGCAGGTAAAAAAACCACGGCGACAAACCGGCCAGAATAAGGTCGATTTCAAGCGACAGAATTAATAGCGGGGTCAGGTTGGCGGGGGAAAACTGCTGCCAGACCGCGGGATCCAGCACGTCCTGGATAATCGAAAACTGATGCGCATGCAATAGAATGGAAGGATCATCCCAGCGCCAGCCAGCTGACAATACGCCCATATTTAACAATACAGCCAACATCAGCAAAAATGCCGCTGCCAGCCAATAAAGAGGCTTGTTCATGGTGCTGTCGCCATTCGATTTTTCCACGCCTGAATGCATCAAGGTTAACTGTGCCGGATGTTCGCATGCGCGATAACGCATCACAAGCCTGACGCCGCCTGAACGTATCGGCGCAGACTGTCGCCCCGCATTCCCTGATTCGAAAAAAGGCGTATGATCAGAATTAGCTTGCGATACCGGCAACCGACAGTATTCGCATCACGACTGAAATAAACTGCCTGTGTGCAGTCAAATCAACGCATACTGTTGGCTCGAGAAACGCGAATCTGTGCGCAATCCGGTGCCACTTGCTTGTCATGCATTTTATGGTAACGTGTCCGCCATTTTCGACCACGGACACAATCCGGACGCTTGTCAGCCTGCTCCGCTCAGGTAACTTCCAGGACAATTCAACATGAGAATCGGTGTGTTATCCCGCAACGGTAAACTGTACTCAACGCGCCGACTGGTTGAGGCTGCCAAAGCGCGAGGGCATGAGGCACGGGTGATCGACGTCCTGAAGTGTTATATGAACATCACTGCCAACAATCCCACTGTGTTTTACAAAGGCATTGGCGACCCAGAGGCACTGGAGTTTGATGCGGTGATCCCACGCATTGGTGCCAGTGTCACGATGTACGGCAGCGCTGTGCTAAGGCAGTTTGAAGTAGGGGGCACTTACTCAGTGAATGAGTCCATCGCCATCACCCGCTCACGCGACAAACTGCGCGCCCACCAACTGCTGGCCCGTCGCGGCATTGGCCAGCCGATTACCAGCTATGCTCACTCTGCAGACGCCACCACGGATCTGATTAACTCTGTTGGTGGCCCGCCACTGCTGGTGAAGGTGTTGCGAAGCACGCAGGGCAACGGCGTGGTGCTGGCGGAAACACGAAAAGCGGCAGAAAGTCTGATTAACGCTTTTCGCGGATTGGAAGCAGACTTCCTGGTACAGGAATTTATCAAAGAGGCCTCGGGCACGGATATTCGCTGTTTTGTGGTGGGTGACAAAGTTGTGGCTGCCATGCAACGTACCGGTATGCCCGGTGAATACCGTTCAAACCTGCACCGTGGCGGCTCAGCAAAAGTCGTCAAACTGCGACCCGATGAGCGCAAGCTGGCGACGAAAGCGGCACAGGTCATGGGTCTTGATGTTGCCGGAGTGGATATTGTCCGCTCCAATCACGGACCCTTGGTGCTGGAAGTCAATTCCTCGCCAGGACTCGAGGGTATCGAAAAAGCCACTGGCATGGACATCGCCGGAGCCATCATTGAATACATCGAGAAAGACAGCCTGCGCGGCCCCAACAAAATGCGCGGCAAGGGTTAAGCACTTACCACATTATTGCGCTAAGGATAAACAAGCGCTGTTGACATTAGGCTGTAAGTAAAAAGCAACTGAAACACCGCCAAAGTAGCAATTGAACAAAACATGTCGGGCATGCCTATCGTGCCCTTGAAACTGATTGAACTGTCATAGCTGTAGCGCACACTGAACTGAAAAAACATTTCCATCATCACCAGAGTGTTGACAACTATGATGTAGGCGGTCTGCAGCAACGATCCCTGTGACTGCGTAAGCTACGCCCCCGAGTTCTGTTAAAACAGACTCAGCGGGGAGTGTATGAGGGTTTTCGACTAGAAGATTACTGACGGCGGAATCGGCTGCCATCAGCCGATTCCCACGAAGTCATTATTGAGCTGCAACGGGTGCAGGTATGGCGATATTCATCATCTCGGCGGCAATCGTGCTGCTGGCAACACTCATCGCGCGATAGATGGACGTGCGGTACTCACCTGGAGGTACTTCCACCCACTGATCGGTTTCGTTATCCCAAACCTTGGTGATCTGACGATCAGCGGTCTGGTAAGCCAGCATCAGCCGGCCAATACGCGTGACGGTGACTTCTTGCTCAACTCCATCAACATCCATGACTTCGGTATAGGTGTCCAGCGTGCGGCCATATGCGCCTTCCGCCTGATACAGTCCAATCAACAGACTGAGCTTCTGGGAGATTGGGGCTTCCGGGTTATTGATCAGATTACGGATACGCTCGACCTGGTCACGACGCGCCTGCAGTTCAAACGGCAGATCGGACTCTACAAACTGCTCAATGCTGCCCATCATTTCACTGATCAGGCCATTGAGCGGCGAGTTTGCTTCATCAGCCAACAGCGCTGCGTGCTCAATGGATGCTGCCATCTCGGTGATCAACTGCTCCTGACGGGCAATGCGCTCACGCAATTGGGTGTTGGTCAGGATCATCGCTTCGAGCGAGGTATTAGCTTGCTCGAACTGCTCCTGCACGGAACCGGTTTGTGCAAATGTCTGGGTGCTCAAGCTTGAGCTCAGCGCGGCCAAGACTACCGCAGCTGCGGCCAGTGGTCGGCGGACCAATGACCTGGGAATGTTATGCAGGGAATTCATAGTTATTCTTCCTCGTTGGGGAGCCACATCTTAAAACAGATAGCGAGGCGAAAACAACCCGTCAACCCGCTCCTGCGTCAAACTACTCACGCCGTTCAGGCTTCACGGAGCGCCCGTTCTACGGGCCTTCCAAAGATGGTGACCCCGATCAGGGTCGGCGGAATCAGCAAAAGTCATCTGAGAAAACAGTCACGTATGGCGGTTGTCCGGGCTCTAAGATACTTTGCCTCAGCTTGTGTATGTCCTGAGCGGGGAATTCACCGTCACGACGCTGCCGACGTCACGGGTTCTGTGTACAGGTGACAAGCAACCAGCCGTTCTTCATTCACCAATGGCAGCAATTCTGGCGTTTTTTCGCGGCACACCGGCATCACCTTTGGGCAGCGGCTGGCAAATCTGCAGCCAGCAGGCACGTTAACAGGTGACGGAATCTCGCCCTGAATGGGCGTGGACAGGCGCAGTTTTTCGCGGCCGGGGTCGGGTTCGGGATTGGAAGCGATCAAAATCTGTGTGTAGGGATGCCGAGGCTGGAAGTACACGTCGGCGGCTTTGCCGATTTCCATCACCGACCCCAGATACATCACTGCCATGCGGTCGCTGATGTAACGCACCATCGACAGGTCATGCGCAATAAACAGCATGGTCAGACCCATGGACGTTTTTAAATCATTCAGCAGATTCACCACTTGCGCCTGCACCGAGGCGTCCAGTGCAGAAATCGGCTCATCACACACAACAAACTCGGGCTCCATGATCAGCGCACGGGCAATACCAATTCGTTGACGTTGGCCGCCGGAAAACTCGTGCGGGTATCGCGAGGCATGGGCGGCGTGTAACCCCACTCGCTCCAGCGCAGCAGTCACCCGTGCGCGCACATCACCGGTTTGCATATCCGGTGTCAGGCGCAAACCCTCGGCAATGATTTCACCCACGGTCATGCGCGGATTCAGTGACGCATAAGGATCCTGAAAAATCATCTGCATGACGTTGGCCATTCGCAGAAAATCACGCGGCCGGTAATGTGCCGGCAACTCCTCACCTTTGTAGATCACACTGCCGGCGGTTTTGTCGTACAACCCGAGCAGGGTCTTTCCCAAAGTCGATTTACCCGAGCCACTTTCTCCCACCAGACCCAGCGTTTCGCCCTCGGCAATACTGAAACTGACGCCGTCGACTGCATGTACTCGTTTGCCACGCCCCATGTCAAAAAAGCGCGTCAGTTTTTCCAGCCTGATCAACTCGCTCATACGCTCACCTCAACGATCTGTGCCGGCGTGCTTTTATACAGGCCATCAGAGGACGCGGTGTGCTGCGGATGTTGTTGCCAGCATCGCGACAGATGCCCCTTGTCCACGGTAAAAATCGGCGGGTTATCGGACTGACACACGCGCATCGCGCGGTCACAACGCTCGCAGTAGGCACAGCCGGGAGGCGGAGAAAACATGTCCGGCGGGCTGCCGGGAATGGGTCGTAACCGGTGATCCTCGCCGCCCGAGTGACTCGGCATTGCCAGTTTTAAACCCAAGGTGTAGGGATGAGCGGAACGGTAGAAAATATCCTCAACAGATCCTGACTCCACAATCTGACCGGCGTACATCACCGCAACCCGATCCGCCATACGGGCGACCACTGACAGATCGTGAGTAATCAGCACAATCGCCATGCCGGTTTCTTTTTGCAGGGATTGCAGCAGATCCAGAATCTGCGCCTGAATGGTGACATCCAATGCGGTGGTAGGTTCGTCGGCAATTAACAGTGAGGGTTTGCAAGCAATCGCAGTGGCAATCATCACTCGCTGCAACATGCCGCCGGAAAACTCGAACGGGTACTGGCGGGCGCGGCGCGCAGCTTCCGGGATTCTTACCAGCTCCAACAACTCAATGGCGCGATTAAACGCTTTGGCGCGGCTGTAACCACGATGCACTTCCAGTGTCTCCGCGATCTGGTCGCCAATACGCATGG
>CANHAR010000150.1 GCA_947458495.1 Gammaproteobacteria bacterium
AAATGGAACGTGCTTCCGCACGATGGTCAGTCGTTTGGCGAATTGTTGATCCGCGGCCCATGGATTTGCTCTGAATACTTTAATAATCCACAGCCAGACAAATTTCATGATGGCTGGCTGATTACCGGTGATGTTGCGAAGATTGATGCTGATGGTTATGTCATTATCACTGACCGCTCCAAAGACCTTATCAAGTCGGGTGGGGAGTGGATTTCATCTGTTGATCTTGAAAATCACATCGTGGGTCTTGCAGGCGTTGCTCAGGCCTGTGTGGTTGCCCATCCGCACCCGAAATGGGATGAGCGTCCTGTGGCGCTGGTGATCAAGAAGCCAGGAGCAGAACTCACTGCGAGGCACGTCATTAGCTTCTGCGAAAGTAAGTTTGCCAAATGGCAGTTACCGGATGATGTGTTGTTTGTTGATGCAATCCCGTTAACGGCAACAGGCAAGATGGACAAAAAAGTGGTGCGCGCCAAGTTGGAAGCTGATGGTTACAAATTGCCAGACCAGCGTTAATCACTGATCGTCCGTTGAAAAACCACAGGGTGATCAGCACCCGTGAACAGCCTGACGTGCATGGCTGTTCACGGGTGCTGGTCACCCTGTTTGTTAAGAATCAGGCTGTTCGGATGCCAGCAACTGCTGTTGCGGCTTGCCTCGGCCCAGCGTCAGACGGCATACCGCAGGCACAACCAACAAGGTCTGAATGGTAGATGCCAACAGTCCGGAGATAATGGCCCAGGCCATCGGAGGCCACAAGGTAGATGACGACAAGGCCAGTGGCAGCAGTCCGGCAACCGTGGTCGCAGTTGTCAACACGATAGGGCGGAAACGTCGTGTCACGGCCTCGTTAACAGCTGTCTGAATATCATCGCCAGACTTCAGGCGGGTATCTATCAAGTCCAGCAGCACGATTGCGTTGTTAACCACAATCCCCACCAGCGCAATGATACCCAGCAAGGGCTGAAACCCAAACGGAGAGCCACTTAACACCAGTCCGGGAAAAATACCGGCCGCCGCAAGCGGTACTGTGAGCAGAATAATGCCAACCCGACGATAAGAGTTAAACTGCAGTAGCAGAAAAAACAGTAATAACAAAATTCCGATGGGCGCGGTGTTCAGGATAGCCTGATTGGCATCCCCGGCACTTTCCAGATCTCCGCCCAATTCGATGCGCGTCCCTGCCGGCAAAGGCTGCTCGTCAAGTTTGACATTTAGAACATCAAGAATCTGACTGAAGCTGTAGCCCTGATCCAGACCTGCTGTGACGCTATACAGCCGCATGCCGTTACGGTGCTGAATACTCGCAGCCTGCCAGTCTGCTTCCACGTGCGCCACCAGACTTAAGGGAATTGCGTCGCCCGCCGCGTTGTAGACATAACTCGACAACAATGCTGACAGATCACTGCGCGTTCCATCCGCTGATCGCAGGACAATGGGTACGGGTTCACGTTCCTGTCGGTACTGCTGGGTTGGCAAGCCAAAACTGCGGGCAAACAATGTGTTGGCGACGTCTGCACGTGTCAGCCCATATCGGGCAGCTGAGGCATCATCGACGATAACCCTCACAACAGGGGTGCCCAGATCCATATCATGACGCACATCAACTGCGCCAGGTATCGCCTTGATATATTGAAATATCTGCTCAGTGGCTGCCAGACGGGTCTGGTCATTTTCATGTTGTATCCTGACCTCAACAGGTGCTGTCCGCGGGGGGCCTTGGGCAAGGGTGCCTGCAACAATATCAACCTCTGGCATAGAAGAGGCCGCATGTTCCCGAACCCACTGCATCAACGGACCTGTTTGATCCAGTGATTGCAGATTCACCACCAGTCTCGCCCGATTAGGGGCTCGTGTTGAGTTGGGAAGGTTGTAGTAAAACCCGGGACCCGTAGCACCTACAAAGCGGTGAACTGACACAACATTTTCCTGCTGACGAAGCAGTTGTTCAAAATCGGCCGATACACTTGTTGTGTGGGATTGATCGGTGCCCTCGGGCAAGAACATCTCGACAACAACCTGGGGTCTGTCAGCGTTTGGAAAGAATTGAATGCTCAGAAACTGAATGGTCATTGCACTCAGAACAACAATCACCAGTCCCGCCACGATGATCATTCTTGGAAAGCGTTCACTTAACAGCGCCAGAAAACGCCCGCAATTTTCAAACCATACATCCCGGAGTGCGGGCGCTGGTTTTAAAAACAAAGCGGCCAGCAGCGGCGCAAAACTGATCGCCAGAATATAGCTGACACTCAGCGTCAGCATAATCATCACCGGTATTCCGCGGGTAAAATCCGCCGTTCCGCCAGTCGACAACAACAACGGAGTAAAGGCGGCCAGCGTTGTCCCGGTAGATGCACCCAACGGGCCAGCCAGTTCTCTGACCGCCTCAGTCATAGCCTCGTAAGAACTACTGCCCTGATTAAGCCTGTCCTGTATGTTCTCCACCATCACGATGGCATTGTCGATCAGAATGCCGAGTGATATCACCAGTCCGATAACCGCGATCTGGTGCAATACTCCGCCTCCCATATCGTAAATGCTCAAACTGATCAGAGAAACCACAGGCAACATGGCCGCCACCAGGAGTCCCATGCGCCACCCCATGCCCAGGAATACAACACCGGTAATGATCAGCATACTGCCCAACAGATTTAACTGCAGTTCATTCAGTCTGGTGCTGACCTGATCTGGCTGGAAGAACAGTTCGCGGATTTCAAGAGGCTCAAACTCTGGAGCAATCTGAGCCACACGCGCGCGCACATCGTCGCCGAAACGAATCGCATCAACCTGATTGGCGCGTGAATAAACATTGATCGCAACCACACGCTCGCCGTCCTGCCAAATGGCCGGCTGCTCGGGCTCTGCTGCGCTGCGCCACACCTCTGCAAACGCCAACAGCGGAACTGAGCCGCCAGCAGGAATCGGAATCTGTGTGCTACGCAGCTCCTCGATATCTGCAAACTCAGTATTGCCGATCAAAGCGATACGTTTGTTATCCAGAACAATAAAACCGCCGGGTCTCACCTGATTACGCAGGTTCAAGGTATTGGCGATGTGCACCGGGGTTATCTGCAGACGCGCCAGCTCAGCATCATTCAGAGCGATGGTAATCTGTTCATCAGCATCGCCTTCGATTTCAACACGGGACAAACCCGGTAAGCCGGCAAGCCCGCGCTTGAGTCGTTCTGCGGCGTCACTGAGCACAACCACCGATGGATCTCCGGCAAGCGCAAGAACAACGGCTGGCAATCCGGTCAGCCTGTCATCCAGAGACATCTCTGTAATACCGTCAGGAAACTCAAGTTCAGCTCTGTCCATCGCTTGCCTGACCCGTTCCCACGCTGGGTCAGACTCATAAATATCCTCGTTTAACCCTACACTGACCAACGCAACACCGGTGCGGGCGATGGCACTGTATTCGTTAACTTCCTCAACTTGAGAAATTTCGTCTTCCAAAGGCTCCAGCACCAGTCGTTCAAGCTGTTCTGCCGTCGCGCCCGGATAAAGTACCGTTATCAGACCATTCCTGGATGGAAACTGCGGATCCTCCTGTCTTGCCATGTTCCCGAAGGACGCCAGGCCTGACAGACACAGCATAAACATCACCAGATACACCAAACGAGGTTTGTTCAACACCATTTCAATCATGGCAATACCTCGATCTGATCACCCTCTGCCAATCGGGTAATACCTGCATAAACTATTTGCGCCCCTTCTTGCAAAGCGCCGGATTTGATCACCGCAAACTCACCCTGCAATTGCTCAACTTCGATGGCGACGCGGGTAACACGATTATTGATGCTCTGAAACACAGTTAAACCATCTGCAGAGCGCATCACGGCCGACATTGGAATAACCAACGCCGATTCACGGCGTCGTGGTACACCAATTTCCAAGGCTTCGCCTGTGCGGATTAGCGGTGCCGGGAGCGATACAACAACGGGGTAGAGACTGTTCTGACCGGTACTGCTTTGTCCAATGTCTAGAATGGTCGCGGTCATGACTGAGTTATCGGCGTCTGTTGACCCCAAACTGCGCCACGCAGTCAGCTCCTGTCCTGGCACCAATGATTCTGTCAGATGCGCTGGAACCCTGATCTCAGCCTCAAGTTGATCGGCCGATGCAATACGCAGCACCGCCTGGCCAGGTTGGGCAAATTCGCCAGGTTCCAACAAAACCTGCTCGACTGAACCGCTGAACGGTGCGATCAGTTGTGTCTCACGAAGCAGACTCGCGGCCTGTTCTGCGGTAGCCCTGGCATTATTAACGGCCGACACCAGAGACTCTGCGCGCGTGGCCTGCTGTTCAAGTTCTTGCAAGGGGATGACGCCCCGATCATAAAGTGTCTTTAACCGTTCGAGCTCTCTGTCTGCCTGGGTCTTGTCGGCCTGGAGTTGTTCCAGCCTGAATTGTGCAGCCTGGGCAGCGGGTTGCAGGGAAGGGCTATACAGTGTCATCAGTGTTTGCCCTGCGCTGACCTGCTCACCAATTTCAACAGAGCGCGCTTCAATCACGCCACCGACCTGAAATGTCAGCGAAGCCCTTTGTCTGACCCGGGAAGTCGTTGAAAATCGCAACAACTCATCATCTGCACGGCGATCCACGCTGGCGACACGTACGGGAATCGCAGCACTGGATTGTTCGGCTGTTACCTCTGCGACCTCTGCAGATTCAGAGCAGGCTGTCAGAACCACCGTGAGTGCAAGCCCCCATACCGTCTGGGAATATGTGGGCTTTGTAAGCACACTCAGGGGCAACATTCTGCGGCGTGGGTTGTTAAAGCAAATGACTGAATTTTTCAAATTGGAAATCACAGGAAACTCTCTGATGACAAATTGGAAGTGATGGATGACAACGTTAAAAATCAACTTTTGACATATTGTCAGAGAATGACATATTGTCAATATGTAACAAGTAGTGGTCTGCTAAATCTGTATCAGGGACAATCAACGCGCTGAATTTCGTATAACGGACACGCTGGGTCATGCTGAAGAAAAGACGGGAAATGGAAAAACTGGAGCGTCACGAGGAAATTCTGGACGCGGCAGAAAAGATATTTTTTCTGAAGAGTTACGAGCAAAGCACGATGGATGATATTGCGCGTGAAGCGCAATTGAGTCGTGCTTTGCTGTATGTCTATTTCAAAGATAAAGCGGCAATCATGCGCGCCATCATGCTGAGGGCAGGTCAATCACTTCAAGCCAGATTTGAAAATGCCTTGCACGCTTGTGACTGTGGCCTGACCCAGATCGAGGGTATTGGTCACGCCTATCATGCTTTTTCGGTTGAAGAGCCGCACTACTTTGATGTACTCACCAGTGTGACCACATTTCCTGGCCCGGAAACCGAAGATGCTCAAGCACTGGCAATGGAGTTCTGCCGCGAACGCATAAACAGCGCCATGGTCCAGGCTCTTGCCAATGGCATCCACGATGGCAGCATCAGCCCGGAACGGGTTCCGGAGCCATTGCAGACCGCTTTCTATCTGCAAGGCGCACTGCATGGAGTCATCATGCAAACGAGGAGACCAAAATCCGCTTTGAGCACGTATCCTGATAGTTCCCAATTGATTCGCCATACCATCGCCATGCTGACTCTGTCAGTAAAGGCAAACTGAAAACAACAGGACTCATCAATGACCTCACTGATTCTCAATCGCCGTGACATCGACTTTATGCTGTACGAGTGGCTAGATGCAGAGCGACTGTGCGACATGCCCCGCTATATGGATCACTCAAAGGAGACTTTTGATGCCAGTCTGAATTTGTGTGAACAGATGGCGACCTTGCACTTTGCAACACACAACAAAAAAAATGATGCGAATGAACCGTGGTTTGATGGTGAGAACGTTCATATGATTCCCGAGGTTAAACAGGCGCTTGATCTGTTTTCCCAGGCCGGCCTGATCGCTGCCGGGCAAGATTATGAAATAGGTGGCATGCAGTTGCCCACCCTTGTTGAAAAGGCATGTTTCGCCTGGTTTCTTGCTGCCAATGTAGGAACAGCTGCTTATCCTTTTTTGACGATTGGCAACGCAAACCTGTTACTGGCCTATGGGTCACAACAACAGATAGACACCTGGGTGCTACCCATGATGCAAGGCCGTTTTTTTGGCACCATGTGTCTTTCGGAACCACAGGCAGGATCGTCACTGGCTGACATCAAGACCCGTGCTGAACCACAGGCCGACGGCAGTTACCGCTTGTTCGGAAACAAAATGTGGATATCAGGGGGCGAGCATGCCTTATCCGAAAACATCGTTCACCTTGTATTGGCAAAAATTCCCGGTGCTCCAGCCGGAGTGAAAGGTATCTCTTTATTTATTGTGCCAAGGCATCTGCTGGACGAACACGGTAACAGTGCAGCGCACAACGATGTTGTTCTGGCTGGTCTCAATCACAAAATGGGCTACCGGGGCACAACAAACACGTTGCTAAACTTTGGTGAGGGCAAATTCAAACCTGCAGGTCAGGCTGGCGCGGTTGGTTGGTTAGTGGGGGAAGCTCACAAGGGCCTGTCATATATGTTCCATATGATGAATGAGGCCAGAATTGGTGTGGGCCTGGGTGCTGCAGCCTTGGGTTACACCGGTTACCTGCACTCTCTGGAGTATGCTCGCCAACGCAAGCAGGGCAGACTTCCGGCCAGCAAGGATCCAGCTTCGGATCCGGTGGCACTGATTGAACATGCCGATATCAAGCGCATGTTGCTGGCACAGAAGGCCTATGTTGAAGGAGGTCTTGCACTCAATCTTTACTGCGCGCGTCTGATTGATGAAGAGCGCAATGCACTTGATGAAGAGCGCGATCGCCTGACAAACCTGTTGGATATTCTGACACCGGTTGCCAAAAGCTGGCCTTCACAATGGTGTCTCGAAGCAAACAATCTTGCCATACAGGTTCATGGTGGTTACGGCTATACCCGTGACTACAATGTCGAACAGTTCTACAGAGACAATCGCCTGAATCCGATTCATGAAGGCACTCATGGTATTCAGGCTCTCGATCTGCTG
>CANHAR010000151.1 GCA_947458495.1 Gammaproteobacteria bacterium
CGGCGATATCCCGGCACGAGACGCTGACGTGCTCGCCGCGTTTCTGGATCAGGCTGCACTCGATGCCGGAGAGTCGCAGGCAAGTGAATCCGACGATGCCGTGCAGTTGATGACCTTGCACAGCGCTAAAGGCCTGGAGTTTCCGCTGGTGTTTATGGCCGGCATGGAAGAAGGCTTGTTTCCTCATAAGATGTCCATGGAAAATCTGAATGGCATTGAGGAGGAGCGCCGGCTTTGTTATGTGGGTATTACACGCGCCATGCAAAAGCTGTTTATTACCTGCGCAGAATCCCGACGCCTGCATGGCGATGTCACTATGTGCCGCCCGTCGCGGTTTATCCGCGAACTGCCAAAAGAGCTGGTTGAACCGGTTCGCATGAAGACCACGATACAAAGACCCATGGTTTCCCCGGGGCGTCAGCCCGGTTATCGCGCTGGCGCCGAAGTGCCGGACACCGGAATTACATTGGGGCAGCGCGTGCGGCACGGCAAATTTGGCGAAGGCGTCGTATTGAACTACGAGGGCAGTGGTCCGAGTGCACGTGTACAGGTAAATTTCAAAGAAGTCGGCAGCAAGTGGCTGGTGCTGTCTTACGCAAGACTTGAACCGGTCTAATGTGATGGCCTTTATTTCCGGCAGCGGCGGCTCAAACGTATAAGCTTATGAATAAAAAGCGTTTGCTCTCATCAGCGCATCCGGCTATAACTGCGCAACAACAATAAGGGAGTTACCTTCATGTCATTTCTGACCGCCATCGGCGTCCTCATTTTTATTGCCCTGCTTTTTGCCTTGTTCAAACTCAAAAAACCGGAAACCAGCCTTGCCAAGCAGGTGTTTGTTGCCCTGATCCTTGGTGTGGTTTTCGGATTTTTGCTGCAGATTGTTCACGGCGGAGATCTCAGCGCCATCTCCCCAACGCTGACCTGGACTGATCTTCCGGGGGATGTCTATGTGGCTTTACTGCGCATGATCATCATGCCGTTGGTTCTGGTGACCATGATTGCAGCAGTGGTCAAGCTCCATCAGGTTGCGGCGCTGGGCAAAATCGGTGCTTCGGTGATTGGCCTTCTGGTTTTTACCACCATGATCGCAGCGCTGGTCGGAATTCTTGTAACAAATATGTTTGGACTGAGCGCCGAAGGTATGACCGGTGGCGATCGCGAGAATGCGCGCGCAACCGTTCTGGAAACACGCCAGGAAGTGGTTGCTGATCTGAACATTGCGGAAGTCTTGGTGCGTTTTGTACCGACCAACATCTTTGCTGATCTGACCGGGGCAAGGGATACATCCATCATCGCTGTGGTCATTTTTGGAATGCTGTTTGGCCTGGCAGCATTGCTGGTCAGCCGTGAAAAACCTGAACAAGCCGATAGAATCCGCGATTTCACAGACACCATACAGGCGGTGATTATGCGCCTGGTCAAGCTGGTGATGGGGTTGACCCCTTATGGCATTCTCTCGTTAATGACCTATGTTGTGGCCAGTTCCAATGGGTCAGACATTCTCAATCTGATAGGTTTTGTGATCGCATCCTACGTTGCCATCACTATCATGTTCCTCGTTCATGGCTTACTGCTGAGCCTGACTGGCAACAACCCGATAGACTTTTTCCGCAAGATCTGGCCTGTGCTGACCTTTGCGTTTGCGACCCGAAGTTCAGCCGCTACCATTCCTATGAATATCAAAACACAAGTCGATGAGCTGAAGGTGCCTCCCTCCATTGCCAGTCTGTCAGCCTCTTTCGGCGCAACCATTGGACAGAACGGCTGCGCAGGAATTTATCCAGCCATGCTGGCAGTGATGGCGGCACCAACTGTTGGCATTGATCCTTTGGCACCAGGATTTATCCTCAGCCTGATTGGTATTATCACCATCAGCTCGTTTGGCGTTGCGGGTGTCGGTGGCGGCGCTACCTTTGCTGCACTGATTGTGCTGCCGGCGATGGGTCTGCCTATAACATTGGTTGCACTGCTGATCTCTATTGAACCGCTGATTGATATGGGGCGCACAGCACTGAATGTGAGCGGTGCGATGACCAGCGGGGTCATTACCAGCACGGTAGTCAAAGACGGGGTGTAGCGCTGATTCATGGCAATAAAAAGGGCGCCCTGGCGCCCTTTTTTATTCCGATTCCGCAAGGTCTCTTCTGACCACCCCACGCAGGTTTTCCGTGCTGCCATTCAGACGCTGACGTTGATACGCCGGGTTCGGCCGTTTTCGTCAATCGCAACAAAAACAAACAGTCCCTCGGCTACTTTACGTTGCGCTTTTTGAATCAGTGAATTGGATATCCAGACTTCAATATTGATGTGCATGGAGCTGCGACCAATTTCCAGAACCTCTGCATAACAGCTGACAACCGAGCCAACACTGACGGGTGCAAGAAACTCGACATTCTTGATTGCAACGGTGGCGGATCGACCTCGGGTGATCTGCTTGGTTGCAATCCCTGCTGCCAGATCCATCTGCGACACCAGCCAGCCTCCAAAGATATCGCCGTTAGCATTGGTATCGCGCGGCATCGCCAGCGTTTGTAATGCCAACTCCCCGGTCGGGGTAGGGTCTTTATCCATGTCATCGTCGATCAGGCTCATTAGAATGCTCCTTCTTTACTGCGCCATTTAACCTGGTCTCTATACTAGCAGCATTCAAACAACAGATTCAGGCGATTCGAAGCCAGGCCGCTATCAATTGCAGGCTGGTCACTGCCCACGCTATCGTGACCAGCAGCATAAACCACGCAAACAAGTGGTAACAAAAACGATGCGCCTTGCGCTTGATCCTGAGCTTCCAGGCCTGCCTGGGATCCGCTCTGGGCGGGACAACGGCAAACAGATTCAGGCCTGAATAAAACTGCAACAACCATAACACCAGCAAAATACTGGGGATAAGCCAATTATCAAGATTTGCAGACGATGCCAATGTAACAATGCCAAAAAACACCGCGCCGGACATCACCAGCGCCAACAGCAACGGTTGTCGCCACGCTTGATGACGCTGAGCGAATTTCTCAAACAGTTCCAGCATAAGACTCCGCGGGGTACAATGCCGCCTCTGAACGTGTATTACTCATTTGCCTGGAGCCTCCATGTCCGACGCTGTGCAAATTCCGCTTATTGCAGGATACAACCCACAAGGCGATGCTATCGTTGAACAGGTAAGTGCTGTTGTTATAGATGCCCGACGCAAAGAGTTCCGTGTAGAAAAATCGCCGGCTTTTATCCGTGGGCTGGCTGCGCATGATCGCATTCGTTACCCGACGGATGACAAGGCGGGATGGGAGTTGATCGAGCATAGTGGAAATCTTTGTATACGGGTTTTCAGCAAGCATAACACAGACGAACTTGACCAGATGCTCACCCCCGAGCTTGAAATGATCGATGGCACACTTGATCTGAAATCCCCTCGAATGCTGGTTTTTACCATTCATGTTTCGATCGGGTTTCAGAAAATAGAGGACACGATCAATAAAGTACTCGTCAATTTTCCGGATACCGTTTGGTACTATGGCAATGTTTATGACCCCCAGGACGGTGTTACGCCGCTGAACTGGTGGTTGGAAATTGCCGCATCCGTTTAGATTTTTTTGTCTCTGAGGCGCCTATGTTATTGGTTTTATCTCCGGCCAAATCGTTGGATTTTGATAGTCCATTGCCCGCACTTGAGACTACTGTACCGCAGTTTCTGGATGACTCTTCAATTCTGAATCAGGCTCTGCGGAAACTCACACCCGACGATTTGTCTGCTTTGATGAGTATCAGCTCCAATCTGGGCGAATTGAATTTTGAGCGCAATCTCAACTGGTCATTGCCCTTTACATCACACAATGCGCGACCGGCAATTTTTGCATTCACCGGTGATGTTTATACCGGACTGGATGTGAAATCCTTTTGTCGGCAAGACCTGGACTACGCTCAACAACACCTGAGAATTTTGTCGGGTCTGTATGGATTGCTAAGGCCTCTGGATTTAATTCAGGCGTATCGACTTGAAATGGGAACAGCTCTCCAACAGGGCAAGCTCAAATCACTGTATGCTTTCTGGGGAACACGGCTTGCAGACAACTTGCGGAATTGTCTGCAAGCCGACCCACAGCCCTTTCTGGTCAATCTGGCATCAACTGAGTATTTCCGCGCAGTCAATGAAAAGTCTTTAACTTACCCGGTTATCAGCCCGGTTTTTAGAGATTACAAGAATGGTCAATTTAAAATTATCAGCTTTTTTGCCAAGAAAGCTCGCGGCAGAATGGCGTCGTTTCTGATCCGCAATCGTGTGCAATCCGTGGATGATCTGAAACAGTTCTGCGCCGATGGTTATCAATACAGCGCAAGGGATTCTACCCCGGAATCTCCAGTGTTTCTGCGTAGACAAGTCTGATATAAAGATATGTATTCTCCTCTATGCTGACGCCAGATTTATCAGAGATCTTAAAAAAATCTCGCGGAATTTATCCAGATACGGCTGCGCTTTCTGATGCTTGACGCTGAACAACAGCGTCAGTTGTCCTCAATTGTTGGCGAAAGCTCATGAGCGGAATCCACTTCGATATGTTTGAAGGGTAGCTTTGCGACAGCAGCAGTGACGTATGTTTGGTTATGCTGCTGCTCTTCATTGCAGAAGTCTCTGATGGCATCAGAAAATTGCGGATGTTTTATCCAGTGGTATGACCGCGTTGTTACCGGTTCAAATCCTCGCCGCAGTTTATGCTCGCCCTGAGCGCCGGCGTCAAAACGCCCGAGTCCCTCTGCAATACAGATATCGATGCCTTGGTAGTAACACGTTTCGAAATGCAGATTCTGATAATCTTGTTCGCACCCCCAATAACGCCCGTACAAGGTGTTTTTGTCTTTGAGAAACATCGCACCGGCAACGTAGCGCGGTTGTGTATCATGACGAACCATGATCAGAAATACTTGGTCTGCCAACAGCTGATGAACGCAGGTGAAAAATTCACGGGTCAGATAACCATGCTGACCACGTACCTGGTAGGTATTCTGGTAAAACACATAAAACTGGTCCCAGATTTCTGTGGTCAGCTGCTCTCCTGTCAGTCGCTCAAACATAAATCCCTGACGAGCAACATCACTGCGCTCCTTTTTCAGAGTCTTTCGTTTTCGCGAGCTGCACCTGATCAGAAAGTCATCAAATGTCTCATAGGCGTTGTTGTACCAATGAAACTGGCACGCTTCGCGACGAATCAGCGTCGTTTGATCCACCAGCACAGAAATTGCCTGATCCGGAAACAGTAAATGCCAGGAACTCGCCCCGACCTTTTCTGCAAACTGTTTAACTGCCTCAACGACGGGTTGCAACAGATCCGCCAGCAACCCTGGATCTGCTGTCAGCAGTCTTGCTGACTGGCTCGGCGTAAACGGAATTGCCGTCAACAGTTTGGGATAATACTGAAGACCATGACGGCGGTAAGCATCCGCCCAGCCCCAGTCGAATACATATTCACCGTACGAGTGATGTTTCAGATAGAGCGGCATCGCAGCGACAAGCACACCCTGTCGAAACACTGCCAGATGGCAGGGCTCCCATCCGGTTTCTGCTGCAACCGATGCACTGTTTTCCAGTGCCAGCAGAAAACCATGTTGAATAAATGGGCTTTGGTCTACAACCAACGCATTCCAGGCGCTGGCATCGACGTCATTGATGGCCAGCCCCAGTTGTATTTCAAAATCCGATACGGGGAAGACTGTTGTTGTTCTCAAGTCAAATGTCCTGGGCTTGGTAGCGAGTTTTGGTTATCTGCTGGCAGACGGTGGAGAAGAATAACGGCTTCCTGTTATATTCGTCCGTAGCAGTGTTACAGGATCATACCAATGGAAGCTCTGAATCTGATCATTAAAATCAAGGAACGACGCGACCACTTGCGAAAATCCGAGCGCAAAGTTGCTGACTTTGTGCTTGAGCATGCGCAGTCTGTGCTTGGCATGCGTATTGTTGATGTTGCCGCTGGCGCAAAAGTCAGCGAGCCCACGGTGGTGCGGTTTTGTCATGCCCTGGATGTGGATGGTTTTCAGGCGTTCAAGTTGCAACTGGCGCAACATCTGGGTGCCAGCAGCAACTACTCGCAGTTTTCTGTTGATGATTCGGATACCGTCGCCGACCTCAGTCATAAAGTATTTGATTCTACTATTGGCTCTTTGCTGACCATTCGTGACGAGCTGGACCCTGTTGCGCTTGAACAGGCAATTGCTGCCATCAATCAGGCCAAACGCGTTGAATTTTACGGTTTTGGTGCATCTGGCTCGGTTGCTTCCGATGCACAGCACAAATTCTTCCGACTGCAACTTTCCAGCGCAGCTTACATAGACCCGCACATTCAGCACATGTCAGCAATTTCTCTGAGCGCCCAGGATGTGGTTGTTGCCATTTCCCAATCGGGGCGAACCAAGGCGCTGATTCAGAGCGTGGAGCTCGCCCTTGATGCGGGAGCCATTGTGATTGGCCTGGCACCTCAAGATACTCCGCTGAGCAAACTCAGTTCCATTCCGATTTTTGTGAATATGGAAGAGGATCTGCAAGTGTTTACCCCGGTATCCTCGCGAATCGCTCACCTGTTGGTGATTGATGTGCTGGCGATGGGTGTTGCACGTCTGCGCAAAGATCTGCTCAAGGATTATCTCAAGCGAATCAACAAAAGTCTGAAGGTGCTTCGTACGCCTAAAGCCGACCTCACCGGCTGATCGACAGGCGCTATCACCGCACTTGTCAGTGACCCGGTGACTGGTACGTCGCCATAAACTTCAGCATCAGCTCTGCAAGCTCAGGGCCATGTGTTTCCTGCAGAAAATGTCCGGCACCTCTGATGGTGACATGGGGTTGATTCCTTGCTCCCGGAATGCGCTGCTGAAACGCCAGATCCCCACCGGCC
>CANHAR010000152.1 GCA_947458495.1 Gammaproteobacteria bacterium
CGCCTCAGACGATGCAACCGTTGTGATTGGCACCGTGATTGATCCTTCCATGGGTGATGAAATACGCGTCACGGTTGTGGCAACAGGTCTCGGTGAAATCCGTGCTCAGGAAGCCCGCCCACCAAGAGGCATGGAAAACATTCGCGCGGTCGCCAGCCCGTCACCGTCGCCAGTACGTCAGGAGCCAAGGGCATTTGCTCCAGTACAGCAGGTTGCCCGCCCTCGCCCCCAGATGTCACACACTATGCCGCAGGGCAACGGGTTTGGCAAAGCAGTCGGGGCAGATACTAATATGGATTATCTGGATATACCGGCGTTTCTGCGCCGTCAGGCGGACTGATATCGCCGCCTGAGTTGTGTTGACACGCACAGGATTCCCGCAGACATCGAGCACAGGTCGATGTCTGCGGGTCTGTGGTTTGACACTATTAAGCAACACTTGGCCAGCCAATCAGTGATTGGGTTCTCAGTTGATGTTTGTTATCATCGCCGCCCATGAAAAGGCTGAAATCCTTTCTCAGACATATTTTCGCGGAATCATCACCCCTTATGTTAAAGCAGCGAACCCTCAAGAACGTGATTCGGGCCACAGGCGTAGGCCTGCATACAGGTCAAAAGGTATACCTGACCTTGCGGCCAGCTCCGATTGATAACGGCATCGTTTTTATCAGAACAGATATTGAGTCGCGCCCCGAGATTCCCGCCAAAGCACATCTGGTTGGTGAAACCACGCTCTCAACAACGCTGGTCAAGGGAGGTGTGAAGGTTTCCACGATAGAACATCTGATGTCTGCTTTGTCAGGTCTGGGTATCGACAATGCGTTTATTGAGGTCAGCGCACCTGAAGTACCTATCATGGACGGAAGTGCAGGACCATTTGTCTTCCTGATTCAGTCTGCCGGTATCGAAGAGCAGGATGCACCCAAACAATTTATAAGAATTCTCAAGCCCATACGTCTGGCCGAGGGCGACAAAACAGTCAGCCTGGAGCCCTATGACGGGTTTAAGGTCAGCTACACCTTGTTATACGATCATCCGGTATATCGACGCTACACCAAATCGGCCACCATCGATTTCTCCAGCACCTCCTTTGTCAAAGAAGTCAGCCGGGCCAGAACCTTCGGATTTATGCACGAGTTTGAAGAACTTCGTAACCGCAACCTCGCACTGGGTGCCAGCATGGATAACGCCATCGCAGTGGGTGACTACAAGGTGCTGAATGAGGATGGTTTGCGCTACGAGGATGAGTTTGTCAAACACAAGATACTGGATTCTATTGGCGACCTGTACTTGTTGGGTTGCAGCCTGATTGGTGAGTTCAAGGGGCACAAGTCAGGGCATGCGTTGAATAATGCATTGCTTCGCACCCTTGAAAAGTCACAGGACTCGTGGGAGTTGGTCAGTTTTGACTCTGATTCGCAAGTTCCCATTTCGTACGTCAAACCGGTTCTGGCTGCCTGACGCATGAAACTGATCCTTGTAAACCAGCGCTACGGACACACTCGAACTATCGTGATCCGCGGCTGGATGAAAGGATTCTTGTCGCTCTGCCTGATCGGGGCCCCGGTGGCTCTGGGTTATCTTGGATATGAGTTGGCCTTTTCAGATGCCGGTAACAGCTCTCTGGTCAGTCAGGAGTCACCGGTAGCCGCAGACGAATTTATTCATGGGGAACATCAGACTCAGCGCACGGGTCATTCCCGTGCACCAGCACAAACGGGTCGTGTGGAGTCGACTGACGAAACCGGTTCTGATCTGGCGTCAGAGCATTTTGCTGATACCCGTTTGCTGTTTATCAGTGATAACAACCTGCGTCTGATCGCCAGCGCAGATTTGCCTGCCGATTTTTCCCTGCATGAGCCTCCGGCGTCATTCCGGCACGGTCGCATTGTTGATCCTTCCAGTTATTTCCATCACACCCTGCATTAATGCCCTGCTGCTTGTGACGTCCTAAAGGTTCTCAGCATCAGTCAGGTGCTGCAGAAGCAAAACCTGACAGAAACAACTTCAGCGAAGTGGGTAATCATGATAGTTAAATTATTTAATGCCATTTTTGGAAGCAGTAACTCAAGAAAGATCAAGAAGCTGCAAAAGACTGTAAGGCAGATCAACAGTTTTGAGCCGGCTTTTGAAGCGCTGACCGACGAGCAATTACGCGGCAAGACCGATGAGTTCCGCGCGCGGGCAGACAAGGGCGAATCACTTGACTCTTTGTTGCCCGAGGCCTTTGCCGTGGTGCGAGAGGCCAGCAAGCGCACGATGGGAATGCGTCACTTTGATGTGCAAATGATTGGCGGCATGGTGTTGCATTACGGTGATATCGCCGAAATGAAAACGGGTGAAGGTAAAACGCTGGTAGCAACCTTGCCCGCTTATCTGAACGGTCTTGCCGGCAATGGCGTGCACATTGTTACCGTCAACGACTATCTCGCACGCCGCGATGCGAACTGGATGCGGCCCTTATACGAATTCCTCGGTCTCACTGTTGGCGTCATTGTTGCCGGTCAGATGCAGCATGAGAAAAAAGAAGCGTACAACGCGTCGATATCCTATGGCACCAATAACGAGTTTGGTTTTGACTATCTGCGCGACAACATGGCGTTTCGCATCGAAGACAAAATGCAGCGTAAGCTCAATTTTGCAATTGTGGACGAAGTTGACTCCATTTTGGTTGATGAGGCGCGCACGCCGTTGATTATCTCCGGTGCGTCGGAAAACAGCTCCAAGCAGTACATGGCTATCAATGGGCTGATCAACCGTCTTGAAAAAGGTGAACCTGCCCCTGAAAAAACCGGCATGATGCTTGAGCGCGACGATCGTGTGGAGAGTGGTCACTTTTCTATTGATGAAAAAGCGCGTCAGGTGGAGTTGACTGAATCGGGTCACGAGTACCTTGAAGAGCTGTTGACTGAGCGCGGTTTGCTGAAGCAGGGAGAAAGTCTGTACGCCGCTGCCAATCTTGGGCTGCTGCATCACATTCACTCCGCATTAAAAGCGCACTATCTGTTCCATAAAGATGTTGAGTATATTGTCAAAGACAACAAAATCGTGCTGATTGACGAACACACCGGTCGCACCATGGAAGGCCGCCGGCTTTCTGAAGGTCTGCATCAGGCGATTGAAGCTAAAGAAGGGGTAGAGATTCAGAGTGAAAGCCAGACCCTGGCGTCTACAACGTTTCAGAATTACTTCAGACTCTATACAAAACTCGCCGGTATGACCGGAACGGCTGATACAGAAGCCTTTGAATTCAAGCAGATTTACGATCTGGACGTTGTGGTTATTCCGCCTAACATGCCGATGCAGCGTGTAGACATGAATGACCTGGTTTTTCTGTCGATTGAAGAAAAGTTCGAAGCTATTGTGCGCGACATCAAAGAGTTCAGCTCAAAAGGCGCACCGGTTCTGGTGGGTACTGCATCCATTGAAACGTCTGAAATGTTGTCAAAATTTCTGAAAAAAGAAAAAATTTCCCATGAAGTTCTGAATGCCAAGTTCCATGAAAAGGAAGCTTATATTATTGCGCAAGCCGGCCGTCCGGGCGTTGTGACTATCGCAACCAACATGGCGGGTCGAGGCACGGATATCAAACTCGGCGGCAACTGGGAAAGCGAAGTACAAACCATGGACAATCCGGCCGCCGAGCAGATTGAAGCCGCCAGGGAACAATGGCAGATACGCCATGATCAGGTAGTGGCTGCGGGTGGATTACATATCATCGGTACCGAGCGACACGAGTCACGGCGAATTGATAATCAACTCAGAGGCCGCTCAGGACGTCAGGGCGATCCGGGCTTTTCCCGTTTTTACCTGTCTCTGGAAGACAATCTGATGCGGATTTTTGCTTCTGAACGAGTCAAAAATTTTATGCAGAAGCTGGGCATGGAACGCGGGGAAGCCATTGAACACGGCATGGTTTCCAAGTCCATCGAAAAAGCTCAGCGCAAAGTCGAAGGGCGCAATTTTGATATCAGAAAACAGTTGCTCGAATACGACAACGTCGCCAATGACCAGCGCACGATCGTCTACAAGCAACGTAATCAGATCATGGCCAGCAACGATCTGTCATCACTGATCGACGGCATGCGTAATGATGTTGCTGACGAAGTGATCATTAGTCACATTCCTCCGCAGAGCATCTACGAGCAGTGGGATGTTCCTGGTCTGGAAGCTGCCATAGGTGCTGAGTTTGCGGTGCACCTGCCCGTCACTACCTGGCTTGAAGAAGATGAAAAACTTTATGAGGAATCTCTTCGCCAGAAAATCAAGGATGCACTGACTGACGCTTATCGCATCAAGCGCGAGCTGGTGGGTGAAAAAATGCATCTGCTTGAGAAACAGATTGTTCTGCAGATTTTGGACACCTTGTGGAAAGAGCACCTGCAGGCCATGGATCATCTGAGACAAGGTATTTTCCTGCGCGGTTACGCGGGTAAAAATCCGAAGCAGGAATACAAGCGCGAAGCGTTTGAGTTGTTTCAGGGCCTGCTCTCTCGTTTGCAGCGCGATGTGATCAGATTCCTCAGCCATGTGCAGGTGCGTTCTCCCGATGAGATTGACGCCATAGAGCGTGCACGACAGGCCGAGCGAGCCAAAGAAAAGATACAGTTGCAGCATGAGCAGGCCTCTGCGATGGATCGGGCAGCAACCGAGGAAATGCAAGGTTCTCTTCCTGAAGATCAACGAACACCCTTTGTGCGTGAAGAGCCCAAGCTGGGTCGTAATGAGCTGTGCCCCTGCGGTTCCGGCAAGAAATTTAAACAATGTCATGGTCGGCTGAGCTGAGTTTTATCGGTTCAACCCGCCCGGAAAGTAGCAATCGAGAGCGAGGTCTGAGTATTTAACATGGCAACAGGCACACAGGAACTTGGGCAGATACTTCCGGTTGACGGAATCAGAATCGCTGCTGTCAGCGCGGGTGTCCGCTACAAGAATCGTCTTGATCTGGTGTTGTTTGAATTGGCACCCGGGACCCGCTCCAGCGGTATGTTCACGCAGAATGCATTTTGTGCAGCCCCGGTGGTTATTGCTCGCCAGCACTTGCTGGGCAGTGCAGGTGCCGCGCGTTATCTGCTGGTGAATACGGGTAATGCCAACGCCGGCACTGGCCCGCAGGGTATGACCGATGCGCAGGCTTGCTGTCAGGCACTGGCTGCGGGCGCCGGTGTTGACGTGCAGCAAGTGCTGCCGTTTTCGACGGGTGTGATCGGAGAGCGTTTGCCGGCTGAGCGCATTGTTGCTGCTGTACCCGACGCCTTGGCAGCCTTGCAGGTCGACAACTGGTTGCTTGCAGCCAAAGGCATCATGACAACCGATACCCGTCCCAAAGCGGTCAGCCGTGTTGTGAACGTGGCAGGGCAAAAAGTCACCCTGACCGGTATCACTAAAGGTGCCGGAATGATCAAACCCAACATGGCAACGATGTTGGCATTTGTAGGGACGGATGCGGATGTTGATCAGGTGCTTCTGGATTCTTTGTTGCGCTCGGCGGTTGAGCAGTCCTTTAACAGAATTACCGTTGATGGTGACACATCAACCAACGATTGTTGCATATTGAGCGCGACCGGCCGCAGTGGTGTGCAGATCAGTCATGCCGACCCCGTGATGTTTGAAGCATTCAGCAGTGCATTACACGAGTTGGTGCTGGAGTTGGCAAAACTGATTATCCGCGATGCAGAGGGCGCCAAAAAATTCGTGACCGTTGATGTGCGTGGCGGTGGCAGCAGCAAAGAGTGCCTCCTGGTTGCGTACGCAATTGCTGAGTCCCCGCTGGTGAAAACAGCCTTGTCGGCCTCCGACCCCAACTGGGGACGAATTCTTGCAGCGATTGGTCGTGCTGGTGTCGAAAATCTTGATGTCTCGCGTATCGATATCTATCTGGATTCAGTGCCGATTGTTAAACAGGGAGGTCTGGCACCCGGATATCATGAAGCGCTTGGACAGTCAGTGATGAATCAGGAGGATATTACTCTGCATGTTGAGCTGGGACGTGGCGACGTGCGCGAGCTGGTGTGGACGGCAGATCTGTCTGAAGAGTATGTGCGCATCAATGCCTCGTATCGCAGTTAAGCCGCCTCAAATCAGGCTCTGAACAGGCGTATGCCAGCAATACCCCGTGCGCCATGGTGTTGAGCGGTGGGCAGGTCTGACAGACTGAGACCGCCCATCGCATACACGGCAGTGCTTGTTGATTGTGCCAGTTGCATAAAAACATTCCATCCCATGCCTGATTGCCCCGGATGGCTCGCCGTTTCCTTCACCGGTGACAGCAATACATAGTCAGCGCCCAACTCCTGCGCCAACATCAGTTCCTCTGCATTATGACAAGACGCGCCAAAGAGCAGATGGTCTGCTACCGGACGACTGCGCAGTGTTTTTAACACATGGCGATTGGCGTGTACCCCACAAACAGCAGATAACCATTGCGGATGCACATGGTTAGCGGCGGGTATATCGATGATCAGGCGATGTCCCTGATTACTTAAAAACGCCAGCTGAGATTCAGATGGCGTAACACCTGAAAACTCTGCTGAGATATTGCGCAGACGCAGCAGCGCAGAAGCCGGCAATTTCTGTAAAAACTCAGTCAGAAGTGCTGGAGACGGTTCACTGTTGGTATCCGCCAACGCGATAAAATCCGGCAGCTGCAAGGCGCGGATGATGGCGCGGTTAGCTTGCGGAAAATCAGTGTGCTCTAGCTCATGCGGGAACAGCCAGCGCAAAGGCTGCCCCTCTTTGCCTTGTGCGGTTCCGGAAAATTCAGTCACAATCCACACGTCGAGCAGCACGGATTTATCGCTGTAGTCGTGTTGGATACAGCACAGCGCAGTTTGGGCGAGCACGTTGATGTCCAACTCTTCGTGCAGCTCCCGTGCA